>CAJWUF010000004.1 GCA_913047395.1 uncultured cyanobacterium | reverse complement strand
TTACAGAAGCTTTCCCAGCCACTAAGGCGACCACTGCGAATGGTGGTGGTCATGAACGATTAAGAGGACGTTGACGAGCCTCAACCCATAGGAAGAAGAAACTCGCTCATCAGGTTAAGAAAACAGAGCTTCAAAGCACCCGAACGACCTTCGCTTTCCTTACACAGCGACACACTGCGAAATCGTGAACAAGCAAACTTCATGAAGTGCTCCATGAAGTTTGCATAAGGTCTAAGCAGGGCTTGATTCGATGGCCCGCTGGCTTGCAAAATCCTTTATCCAGCTGGTTCCCTGTTGCAAAAAGCTTGACCAGTCAAGGCGCTCCTGCTCTGCAGCCTTAGCCACCAGCAATGGTGCCTGCAACTTCAAGGCTTCCAGATCTGGCTCAGCGACACCGCTGTTCAACGCCAGCCAATCGGCCATCGAACGTCCAACAACACGAGTGAGATAAGCAGCACTAAGCGCCTGAAGAGCACCCGCTGCAAACCAGCTACTGCCATCCAACTTGGCTACTCCCAAGAGGGCCTGGCCACTCCATTCCACCACCCCTTGAGCCAGGGCAACCCCTGCCAACTGCCGAGCAGCCAACTGCAGGACTTCCGGTTTCAAGGAGCATCCCCAAATGCCTGCCATTTCTTTAATCATCAATCCATTGACCACAGCTACGGCCAAAAGATCAGTCGTCGGTACAGGAGAAACAAAAACAGCCCCTGCAACCAACCATTGAGTGCGCTTTTGGATGCCAAGGAACCGCTGCCTACGCAACTGCTCTAGTTCTGCTTGCCAGCTGCGGTGCAGGCTGCCCAGTAAACGCTTACGGGTGGTCTCCAAGTTTCGCTGGGGATGGTCTAGAAGACTCCTGACCGGTGCAAGGGCTTCACAGAGGTCCTCTTGATTGCCTGTCCAACGAAGCACCTGATCGCTGAATCGTTGTGGCAACTGAGCCTGAAGCGCTTGTAGTTGATCAACCCAACTAGATGAATCCTGCCAAGAAACGATCATCCAGGTTGGTTGATCGACTGGAACCCTCTCTAACCAAAGAAGGTCCGCTGCCATCAATGGCAAAGGCAAGACATAAAGCAAGACATCCTGCTCATCTAGAGCCGTGGGCCAAATCCAGGACTGATCTGTATGCGAGAGAGGTTTAGCAAGGCTAATCGTGAGTGGAGTGGCAGCCGAAATGGCTGACTTCACATCGGGATGATTAGCAGAAGAGTTCTCTCCAGAACTAACCAATGCAAGTCTTTGAGGTTCGGAACGCTCGAGTACAAGATCAAGGGCCTTACTGCGCTGCTGGCGTAGCCCAACCGCTTCTACCTCATCTTCTAAATCTTCGAACTGATCAAGAACCTCTTTGCAGCGACGAATCCAACCCTGCACAGAGTCGGGCTTCTCAAATCGAGCCGGCAAAGTAGGCCTCGATAACCACCAGACCCCTGCACCAGCAGCCATCAAACCAAGCCCGCCGCCTGGTACTGGAATTAAATCTGTGAATACCCACTGACCCAGGACGAGAATCCCTGTAAACAGTGCAATCCGACCAATCAAGGCAGGAGAGCGAGGAACAAGATCGAGAAGAAGGCTATGAAGCTTCACGGGGTACCACCATTCGTGCAAGCAATGTCACCCTACGTGAACAACTTGGCTCAATTTGCGCCTCAAGAAGATATTTAATTGCATTCAGATCTTGTACGGAACCAGTGAGAGGCTGGCTATCAATGAAGAGCAGTGAAATTTTTATCTTGTAGTTAAGACCCAAGCATGCCGTGAGATACGACGATGCGTCACACTTGCGCCTGATTACAGGCCGCAGGCCATGACCGATTCCTACAGCGATCCACAAAGACAAGAAAGGCACGGGGATGGTCACCGGGAAGGTGGCAAGGGTGAATTCCGTGGTGGGCGTGGTTCTGGGAACCGTGACGCCGGCGGATTTCGTATTCGCCTAAGCGATAACGAGATGCGCTCCGCCCGCGCACTTCAAGAAGCCTTTCAACTGCGCTCGACTGTGGCTGTGCTGGGCTTTGCCCTGCGGGCCCTAGGTCAGATGCTTGAAGACGGCCAGCTAGATGAACTAATCGCCAAGGAACGCTCTAAAGCACCTCGTACTGACAGGCGAAGAGAAGACGGGAATCAGCGAAATCGTAGTGATCGCTCTAATCCAGAAAGACAATCAACCAACCGAGGCGCCAAACCTGATCCCTTTGCGCGTCCCGCAAAACCCCAACCACAAGCCCAAGAACAGGAGCAAGTAGCTCCTGAGAACGAACAGAGCAATGCAACAGAACCAGAATCACTCCAAGAGCAAGAACAAGCTGCTGATAGCGAGCAGACCAATGCAGCAGCAGCAGAATCAGCCCAAGAACATGAGCAAGTAGCTCCTGAGAACGAACAGAGCAATGCAGCAGAACCAGTTCAAGAGACTGAGCTAGAGAAGGAAACACCGGCCAGCACCCCTACGGATCTGGAGGCAGAGGACAACACAGCTAGCGAGGACTAATTAATGCAACGCCCACGGGTTCTTTCCGGCGTACAGCCGACAGGTGCCCTCCATCTGGGCAACTGGCTGGGGGCCATACGCAACTGGGTAGATCTTCAGAACAGCCATGAGACTTACGTCTGCGTGGTTGACCTACATGCGATCACAGTGCCCCACGACCCGGCTCGACTGGCGGAGGAAACCCTCTCCACAGCAGCCCTCTACCTGGCCTGCGGCATGGATCCAGAGCGCTGCTGCATATTTGTGCAGAGCCAGGTGTCAGCTCATAGCGAGCTCTGTTGGTTGCTGAACTGCATTACACCGCTGAACTGGTTAGAGCGAATGATCCAGTTCAAAGAAAAGGCCTCCAAACAGGGGGACAATGTCTCTGTAGGACTACTGGACTACCCGGTGCTGATGGCAGCCGACATTCTTCTCTATGACGCCGATTTAGTGCCCGTAGGCGAAGACCAAAAACAGCACCTGGAGCTCGCACGTGACATTGCCCAGCAACGCATCAATGCTCGCTTCGGGAGCGAAGAAAATCCTGTGCTTAAGGTTCCAGCTCCCCTGATCACCAAAGAAGGAGCAAGGGTGATGAGCCTTTGCGACGGACGCAGCAAGATGAGCAAAAGCGACCCCAATGACGCAAGTCGCATAACACTGCTGGATCCGCCGGAACTGATCACAAAGAAAATCAAGCGAGCAAAGACTGACCCGCAAATGGGCTTGCAATTCGACAACCCAGAGCGCCCTGAGGCCGACAACTTGCTTGGCATCTACTCGATCCTTAGCGGCCGTGGCAGAGAAGCTGCCGCCCTGGAATGCGCAGATATGGGATGGGGAACCTTTAAGCCTCTTCTTGCAGACGCCACGGTCTCAGCCCTTGAACCGATTCAGCATCGCTATGCGCAGCTGATGGACAATCGCGACGAACTAGCAAAAGTACTAAGAGAAGGCAGAGATAGAGCCGAAGACACTGCCCAAACAACGCTAAAACGAGTCCGCCAGGCCCTTGGCTTCCTGGCAACTAACTAATCAATAGAGGCTGAAAGAAAAGTTTTTCTAATCATAGAAGCTCGCAAAGAGGGCAAGCCTTGCCGCTGCGCTGTGATCTAGCCATCCAAAGCCTCATCAGGGGTCTCATAAGACACAGCGGACCTTGTCAATGGTCACTTCAGACTTATGCACACAGTGAACCGCGAGTCAAGGTGAGCAATGGCCATCTCGCCAAATAGCTAAGGCATTGACCAAGGTGACAGGCCCTTTTGCTTTTTTAGGTGCTTCGATCGTTCACGTCGCCATTTGGCTTATCAAGTCATTCGAGTAATTCGAATTGGCTCTCGGCGACTGCCGTAATGATCAGTCTGAGCGTTCCTATGGGCACTGGCCTGACCTCTCAAGCAGAAAGAGCTCAGGTGCCTCATCAGCAAGCTAAAGAGCATGCTTTCAGGGTGAGCAACATCGATCAAAACAATGATGCCGAAAAGCTGAAATATCTAATAACCCCTGAACGTCGTGCTCTGCTGAACACTATTAGATATGCCGAAGGCACATGGAAAGAGGGCAAAGATCTGGGCTACCGCACAATGTTTGGTGGTGGGGTCTTCAAGGATCTTTCGCGGCACCCTGATCGCGTTGTAGTGAATCTCTATAGCAGTGCAGCCGCCGGGGCCTACCAATTCATACCCACTACTTGGATGGTTGTTGCCAAGGAATTAAATCTGCCCAACTTCCAACCACAACATCAAGACCAGGCTGCGCTGCATTTAGCTAACAAGCGTGGCGCCCTCAAAGAAATAGATAACATTGGCCTAACTCGATCAGCCATGGCCCGTCTTGCACCGGAATGGGCTTCATTCCCCAACTTAACTGGCAGAAGCAGCTACGGACAACCCGTTAAAAGCCATACCGAATTGGCCAAGTTTTATACATCAAATTTACGCTTACTCCAACAGCAAGCCTGATTGAGCCACAGATAGCTGCCTTAGAAATCAAATCAAAGCTGGAAATCTGCATCTGCCAAGGCACAGGCAAGCGAAATCATTAGACGGCCTCTGAACGCATATCCATCATGGGAAAGGACTCCTGGAAAGTATCTTGACATCGTCAACCTACAGAGTTCATCCGATCAGATAAGCAGAGATACATCTAGTAGATCAGGAGAAAGGTTCAGCCGATGTATCTGCACGTTTAAACTATGTCCAATAGGCAACATTACAAGTAAACATCTGGCGCCTAAACCCTTAGACCTAGATTGTTTTTACTACCAAGCTTCTATCCAAAGGAGAGGTCCTAATAGACTAGACCAATTAAAGCAATTCACATAAGCGCAAATATTGTGAATAAAGATTTACTCGTATTGGCCTCTGAGAATGCAAAGCATTTGGCAACGGGAGATTGTGCCCACATCAGCTCGCAGGAGGCAAAACGGTTTAGGGAGGTAGCCCAGTGGAGTGGATCGGCGCCTTGACATAATGGGGATTAGCTAACACAAATCAAATCAAGCCAGTACCCCTGATAATGTCAGCCTTATTTGCTCAACTTGCTACAAAGGCTTGCTCTGCTTCCACTTTTGCAACCTGCCACTACGGTTTGCCCAAAGTGGAATATGCTCTACTTCAGAACTCAGTGGTGGCAAGATTGTGGCTTATATAGACCGACTACATAGATCGACATTGCAAATCATCAAAGAAAACGCTTAATCATGCCTGTCATTACGCTCCCTGACGGAAATAAGAAAGAGTTTGATCATCCAGTTACTATTATGGAGGTAGCTGAAAGTATTGGACCTGGCTTAGCCAAAGCTGCTATAGCAGGTCGAGTAGATGGCATTCTGATTGATACCTGCTTGCCTATTGAGGACGACTCTAAAATAAACATCATCACCGCCAAAGACCCTGAAGGTATTGAGACAATTCGCCATTCATTTGCTCACTTAGTAGGCCACGCTGTTAAGCAACTATATCCTGAAGCAAAAATGGCGATTGGTCCGGTTATTGAAGATGGATTTTATTACGACATCTCATATAAAGAGCCCTTTACTCCTAAAGATTTAGAAGCCATAGAAGACCGGATGAAAGAGTTAGTAAAGCTTGACTACGATATAAATGTAGAAGTTGTTTCGCGTGAAGAAGCTCGCAAAGAATTTATCAACCGCTCTGAGCCTTATAAGGTAGAGATCGTAGAGACTATTCCCGAAGACGAAATCATCAAGTTATATCGACATCAAGAATATACTGATATGTGCAGAGGACCGCATGTGCCCAACACGAGACATTTGCGCTCATTCAAATTAATGAAGGTATCAGGTGCATATTGGCGAGGTGATTCGAACAATGAAATGCTACAGCGTATTTATGGCACGGCCTGGGGCGGAGCAAAAGAACTAAAAGCCCATCTGAGTCGACTTGAAGAAGCAGAACGGCGTGATCATCGCAAGATCGCCAAGCAAATGTCTTTATTTCATACTCAAGAAGAAGCACCTGGGATGATCTTCTGGCATCCCAAGGGATGGACTATATATCAAGTATTAGAGCAATATATCCGAGGAATCCTTAGTTTAAGGGGTTACGAGGAAATTCGAACACCTCAAGTCGTGGATCGTGGCTTATGGGAAAAGTCTGGGCATTGGGAAAAATTCAAAGATGACATGTTTACAACAACATCCGAAAACAGAGAATATGCGATCAAGCCAATGAACTGCCCCTGTCATATACAGGTATTCAATCAAGGCCTAAAAAGCTACCGTGATTTACCAATTCGGTTGGCTGAATTCGGATCATGCCTACGGAATGAACCCTCGGGATCACTTCATGGACTAATGCGTGTTCGCAACTTTGTTCAAGACGACGCCCATATCTTTTGCACTGAGTCCCAGGTTCAAGAAGAAGTCTCGAAGTTTATTGATTTGGTTTTTGAAATTTATCGGTCATTCGGTTTTGACTCGGTACTCATAAAGCTATCAACCAGGCCCGAAAAACGTGTCGGCAGTGACGAAGTATGGGACAAGTCGGAGAAGGCCTTGTCAGATGCACTAGATGCAAAAGATTTACAGTGGGATTTACTACCCGGAGAAGGTGCATTTTACGGACCGAAAATTGAATTCTCATTAAAGGACTGTCTTGGCAGAGTTTGGCAATGCGGGACAATCCAGGTTGACTTCTCGATGCCAGAACGTTTAAATGCATCCTACATAGATGAAGATAGTCAACGTAGAACTCCAGTAATGCTGCATCGAGCAATCCTGGGTTCTTTTGAACGTTTTGTTGGCATCTTAATTGAGCATTATGCCGGGCGTTTCCCTGTATGGCTAGCGCCAGTACAAATAGTAGTGATGGGAATTACAGATCGCAATGCTAAAACCTGTCAGGAAATCTGCAACCAACTATCAACTCAAGGGTATCGAGTTGAGGTAGATCTTAGAAGTGAAAAAGTTGGCTTTAAAGTGCGTGAACATACGCTTCAGCGCGTACCATTTTTACTGATCATTGGCGACAAAGAACAAGAGAATGGAGAAGTGTCTGTACGCACGCGAGAGGGTAAAGACCTCGGCAGCATGCCCCTAGAGGGTTTTATATCACTCTTGAACAGTGCTATTTCTCTTCGAGGAAGGATTGAAGAAAATGATAAATAAGACTGACTAATCTATCTGACAACAGAGTCGCCTTGCTCCTCTAACTGATAGCAATCAAGCAGACTAAAAACTTCCGGCACTCAGAAGCAACTATTGATTATCAATGGCTACTTCTGAGCATATAACTATCTGTAATTAATAATGGCTTACAGCCTCCAATCAAGCACCGACTGGGCTAACAAAATAATGGCATCACTTTCCCTGGGGAACACTTGCTGACCAACAACGGCTGACCATGGCCAACCTATCGATTCAATCTCTCTCAGACCTTAAAAATCTACGTAGCGCGCCAAAGCTAACTATCAATCAAAACAAGCAACTGCTCAGCGAACTCCACCTAGTGATGGCGGAGGCCGCCTGGTTCACATTGGGTGTAATGGCCCCCTCAGCAGAGCAAGCCCTTTCTGTACTGCGCAAGATCGAAGAGAGTTTCGCCTGGGCACCAATGCAACTTGTAGAAAACCCTCAAAACAAAGGCCCGGTTTATCTCAAAGCCAACCAAAACACGGGCAAGATCCGAATCCGTATAGAGCACGGCTTAGGGAAAGGGGTACTAATCAGTAGTCATCAGTCAACTCCCGGCGGAGCAGTCAAAACCTGGGGACCACTACCCCTGGAGCTATTCAGTAGTTGAAAGCAAACACGGCAAAGGTTGCAGATCACTTGCTGCCTATGCAATCTGGGGGAATCATCATCCCTTAATCGTCACCATGGTGGCCCCGAAAACCTTTCTAGCAGGGGATTTAGGGGGTACAAAAACCCTACTTGCGCTATATCGCTGGGACGAAAATCAACTCACTACCCAGCATCAGCGAAGGTATGTATCCACTGAATGGTCTTCACTTGGGCCCATGCTTGGCGACTTCATCGCCCATCTACCAACAGGGATGGAGAAGCCCCAAAACGGCTGCATAGCCGTGGCAGGACCAGTTAGTAATGGTGAGGCTCAAATCACCAATCTTCCCTGGAGCTTGAAGGAAAAAGACCTATGCGCAACGGTGGGACTAAAACAACTTGAACTGATAAACGACTTTGGCGTACTGATCTACGGCCTGCCCTTTCTAAACACCACACAGCAAGTAGAGCTGCAGCCCGCGCAGAAAGACACCCCCAAACAAGGTCCAGTGGCGATTCTTGGTGCAGGAACTGGACTTGGAATGGCCCGTGGCCTGACAACAAAAGAAGGAATAATTGCTCTCCCCAGTGAAGGAGGACATCGTGAATTTGCCCCCCGCTCAGAAAGTGAATGGCGGCTATCTGAGTGGCTCAAGGCTGACCTGCAGCTCAAACGCCTCTCAGTGGAGCGAATTGTCAGCGGTACCGGTCTAGGCCATGTAGTGCGCTGGCGCCTACAGCAAAGCGATGCCGAGGGTCAT
Source organism: uncultured cyanobacterium (assembly GCA_913047395.1). Taxonomy (GTDB): domain Bacteria; phylum Cyanobacteriota; class Cyanobacteriia; order PCC-6307; family Cyanobiaceae; genus Prochlorococcus. Next base: position 31,785 of record CAJWUF010000004.1, on the reverse strand, counting down.
CCTCTACGCGAAATAGCCGATTTTTGGCGCCATGGTGCAGATGACCATTGCGATAAGCCAGACCTACCTGCCCTCGCTAGCCAAGCCGCTGAAGATGGTGATTTAGTTATCAACGAAGCTGTGCAGCTCTGGCTAAGTGCTTATGGCTCTGCCGCAGGGGACTTAGCTCTGCAGGAACTATGCACTGGAGGCCTCTGGGTGGCTGGGGGCACCGCCGCAAAACAACTCCAAGGACTTCGTTCAAGCACCTTCCTTGAAGCTTTCCGTAATAAGGGGCGATTCCGAGCATTTCTAGAGCAATTGCCAGTAATGGCGATAGTCGACCCCGATGCCGGCTTGTTCAGTGCAGCATGTAGAGCTCACACATTCACAGAGCAAGGTGGGAAACTGAACCAACTAGACAGGTAGGGATGGTGCAGCCGAGTATCGGCCAGGAAATCGTGGTTGACGTGCCATCGACCACCGCCAACATTGGCCCTGGTTTTGACTGCCTCGGTGCTGCTCTAGATCTCAATAACCGCTTTTCCATGCGGCGAATTGAAGGTGACAGCGAACGCTTTGAACTGATCATCGAAGGCAATGAGGGAAGCCACCTACGCGGTGGCCCCAACAACCTGATTTATCGAGCTGCCCAAAGGGTTTGGAAGACTGCAGGAGTCGAGCCAGTAGCAATGGAAGCCAGGGTGAGACTGGCCGTACCCCCGGCAAGAGGCCTTGGAAGCAGTGCTAGTGCAATCGTGGCCGGACTGGTAGGAGCCAATGCCTTAGTGGGAGAACCACTCAGCAAAGAAAAATTACTTGAACTAGCCATCGAAATTGAGGGGCATCCTGACAACGTGGTTCCATCCCTACTTGGGGGCCTTTGCCTAACAGCCAAGACCGCCTCGCAGCGCTGGCGAGTGGTTCGTTGCTTATGGGTCAATTCTGTGAAGGCTGTGGTAGCAATACCCTCTATTCGCCTAAGCACAAGCGAAGCAAGGCGCGCCATGCCCAAAGAAATTCCAATCAGCGATGCCGTAGAAAACCTCGGAGCTCTTACCCTGCTCCTGCAAGGGCTGCGCACAGGGAGTGGCGAACTTATTGCCGATGGAATGCACGATCGGCTGCATGAACCCTATCGATGGCCACTAATCAAAGGGGGCCTGGATGTTAGAGATGCCGCTCTAAACGCAGGAGCCTGGGGATGCGCAATCAGCGGAGCTGGCCCCAGTGTTTTGGCCCTTTGCCCGGAGGAGCACGGCTCGGCAGTAAGCCAAGCAATGGTTAAAGCTTGGGAGGCTGCAGGCGTGGCCAGCAGGGCACCACTGCTTAGCATTCAGACAGCGGGTAGCCACTGGCAACCTCAATCTGATGAGTAAATGTACCCAGGTGGTCTCCTGGGGCTGATAAGTTCTTTCGAATTCTCTCGTCTGCCATGGACGCCAATCTGCCGCTAACGGCTGCGTCCCAGGCCTCCTTCCCCTGGCTTTCCCTAATCGTGCTGCTGCCAGCAGTGGGCGCACTACTCATGCCCCTGTTGCCGCGGGATGAGATGGGTAAATCCCCGGCAGCGCGCAACCTTGCTCTGGCCTTTCTGCTGGTTGATTTCCTGCTGATGCTGGCTGTCTTTGGCCGCATTTTTGACAACAAGGAAAGCGCTCTACAGCTGGTGGAGAGGGCCAGCTGGATCCCTTCCATTGGCCTGGAGTGGTCCCTTGGTGCAGATGGCCTTTCAGCCCCCTTAGTTGTTCTTAGCGGACTAATAACCCTGCTTGCCGTAGCAGCCAGCTGGAACGTGCAAAGCAAGAGAAGGCTCTATTTCGCTCTGTTGTTAGTTCAGGCTTCTGCCCAGGGTCTGGTTTTCCTCTCCCAAGATTTCCTGCTGTTTTTCTTGGCCTGGGAACTGGAACTGGTTCCCGTCTATCTGCTGATTGCAATTTGGGGTGGGAATAGGCGCATATATGCCGCCACGAAATTCATTCTTTACACCGCATTAGCGTCCTTACTGATCTTGATCAGCGGCCTTGCTCTGGCACTCTCGGGAGGAGAGTTCACGCTCAACCTCAGCGAATTAGCACAAAGATCGCCAGAGGGCAGCTTTGGATTGCTCTGTTACCTGGGTTTTTTAGTGGGCTTCGGAGTAAAGCTACCGATGTTTCCTCTCCATACCTGGCTACCTGATGCCCATGGAGAAGCCAACGCACCAGTATCGATGCTTTTGGCAGGCGTTTTACTGAAGATGGGTGGATATGCACTTTTACGCTTCAACGTGCAAATGCTGCCTGACGCCCATCTTCAGATGGCGCCAGCCCTAATCGTGATTGGGATAGTCAATATCGTCTACGGAGCACTAAACGCCTTCGCCCAGGACAACGTAAAACGACGAATTGCCTGCAGTTCTGTGAGCCACATGGGCTTCGTCCTACTGGGAATCGGCGCAGTCGATGCCCTCGGAATCAGTGGCGCCATGCTGCAGATGATCAGTCATGGCCTAATTGCAGCAGCGATGTTTTTTGTTACCGGAACTTTCTACGAACGCACGCAAACACTCTCAATACCCAACATGGGCGGCCTGGCCAAAGTTTTGCCCATCACCTTTGCTTTTTTCCTAGCAAGCTCCCTTGCATCCCTTGCGCTACCAGGGATGAGCGGATTTGTCAGCGAGATAACTGTCTTCCTTGGCATCATTAGTCAAGAAGGATTCACCTCTTTATTCAGGGCCATCACGATCGTGATTGCAGCCATTGGCCTGGTGCTGACCCCTGTCTATCTGCTGTCCATGTGTCGACGGGTCTTCTTTGGCCCCAGGATTCCAGCCCTGGCAATGATCGACGACATCAATCCAAGAGAACTCACTATCGGCCTTAGCTTGTTAGTGCCCACGCTGGTAATTGGTTTTTGGCCTCGAATCGCCATCGATCTCTACGAAGCTTCAACCAATGCCCTGGCCGAGCAACTTCTAAGCCATAGCCTCACAGCTCAGAGCCTCCTGCTGCCCCTGGGCTGATTAATCACTGCTGACATGAGCAAATCAAAGACACCTGCTCTACTCCAGGGCCAAGGGATCCCGAACTTCAGTGCAATTACTCCTGAACAAGTTCAAGAGCACATTCCCACCCTTCTCAAAGCCCTCAACAAACAATTCAGCCAGCTCGAGAAAGATCTAGAGCAACTGCTCGCATCCAGCACAAGCATCGCTTGGGAACAAGTCATGTCCCCCCTCTACCAACTGGAGCAGCAATTGCGCTGGAGTTGGGGCGTGGTGTCCCATTTGAACGGCGTCTGCAATACCCCCGAACTGCGAGAAGCCCATGCTGCTCAACAGCCAGAGGTGGTGCGCTTAGGAAACCTTATGGGCCAAAGCCAAATACTTCACCGCGCCCTACGTCGACTGAAAGAAAAGCCATCAAGACCACTGGATTCGACCCAACAAAGAATTCTCAAAGCAGAATTACTCTCAATGGATCACCGAGGCGTCGGCCTCAATGGCTCAGTCCTAGAAGCCTTCAATGCCGCTAGTGAACAGCTAGCCGAGCTATCAACCCGCTTCAGCAACCACGTACTGGATGCAACCCAGGAATGGAACCTACTCATACGCAACCCAGAGCAAGTAGAAGGCCTACCTCAACGAACACTTGAGGCCTTGGCTTTCGCGGCCAAAGAAGCCGGGGATCACTGCGAAAATGGTGAAGAACCCACAGCTGATAAAGGCCCCTGGCGACTGGGTCTGGACATGCCCCGCTTCATCCCATTTATCACCCATGCCAAAGATCGTGAACTGCGCGAAACTCTCTATAAGGCTCAAGTAAGTAAAGCCAGTTCGGGCGAATCAAATAACGAGCCACTAATCAAGCAAGTGCTAAGCCTCAGACTTGAACAGGCTCAGCGACTTGGCTACTCAAACTGGGCTGAACTCAGCCTGGCCAACAAAATGGCCGAGAGAGTTGTAGCCGTAGAAGAGTTGCTAGAGGAGTTGCGGGCTGCAGCTCTACCGGCAGCCCAAAAAGAGTTGATTGAGCTGCAGGCTTGCGCCAAAAAGCATGGAGCGCCAGAAGCGAGTCATCTCGCTCCCTGGGACGTGAGCTTCTGGGCTGAACAACTAAGAAAAGAACGCTTTGATCTCGATCAAGAAGCATTGCGGCCTTGGTTTCCTCTCCCACAAGTACTGAATGGTCTATTCGGCCTTTGTGAACGTCTCTTCGGTATTCGCATTAAGCCAGCCGACGGCGAGGCTGCGATCTGGCATGAGGACGTGCGCTTCTTCCGTGTCTTGGACAGAGATGGATCAGACCTAGCAGCTTTCTACCTAGATCCCTACAGCCGACCAGCCAGCAAGAGAGGGGGGGCATGGATGGACGAATGCCTAGTACGAAGCAAAGACATCGACGGTAAAACCATTTTGCCTGTGGCCTATTTGATCTGTAACCAGACCCCACCACAAGCAAATACACCAAGTCTGATGAGCTTCGAAGAAGTAGAGACTCTGTTTCACGAATTCGGCCATGGACTTCAGCACATGCTCACTACGGTTGAGCACCCCCAGGCTGCAGGTATCAACAATGTGGAATGGGACGCAGTTGAACTCCCCAGTCAGTTCATGGAGAACTGGTGCCTCGATCAAGCAACATTGGCGGGGATAGCCCGTCACTGGCAAACCGGAGCCCCTCTACCGGATAAAGAGTTTCAGAAGTTATGCAGAAGTCGTACCTTCATGAAAGGGTGGGACACTCTGCGTCAGGTGCATTTAGCGATCACTGACCTGCGACTTCACAGTGATTGGACACCAGAACTAGATCTAGAGCCCGATGAGCTACGCCGCAAACTAGCCAGAACAACAACAGTCATCCCCCCGATAACTGAAGATAGATTTCTCTGCGCTTTTGGCCACATATTTGCCGGAGGTTATGCCGCTGGTTACTACTCCTACAAATGGGCAGAAGTCCTCAGCGCTGATGCCTTTGCCGCCTTTGAAGACGCTGGTCTAGAACTCGAGGATCAAGTTCAGAGCACCGGAACACGCTTTCGCGACACAGTGCTCAGCCTGGGAGGAAGCCGACCCCCCGCAGCCATATTTAAGGAATTCCGCGGACGATCAGCTACCAGCGAAGCATTAATTCGCCATTCCGGCCTTTCCGCAAATACAGCGGATAGCCGAGCTAATGACTGAAAAGATACCGCTGTCTAAAGATCCCCTCGGCCTATCTCAAAACTGGGGAATAGACGAGCATGACCAGACGCACATTGCAGCACTCATCGGACTGCAGAACGTACTTGAGACCAGCTGCCTGCGGCAGGGCATCCGCCGTGACCAACTACTTAGTGAGTTGTTGCGTGATCTAAACCATCAACGCCTGATACCACTACTGGCCATCCTTCCGAGGGGCTGGCGAATGGCTCCCGCCTACCTGCCAGAGCGACTAAGAGGAATTGCCGCCCTATTAGGAGATGGCCTACTAAGTCCTTTGCTACTGGCAGCCCTTGCAGATGACCTCCAGCATCTAATACCCCCTCGAGAAAGCCAACAGCCAAATGCCATTGAACGCTGGCGTCAAGAATCAATCGCCCTAGAACCAGGTCATGACATAGCCCTGCCAAACGATCTAAACAGCTGCCAAGCGCTAGCGAATCGACAATTACCATCCACAGCAGGGACAACTCAACATGACAAGGGAAAGGGTGCTTGCCCACCCCCTTTAAAGGAACGCCTTGCCGCACTCGGTAATGCACTGGTCTGGCATAACGAAGGGTTGGCAATGATTCAAAACAAGTCATCGCAGAGAATGAATAAAATCCTGGCCCAAGTGCTCAACCGCCTTGCCGCCAATCGCCTTCCAGCGCAATGGAACCCCTCAGAAGCCTTTGTCTTCGAGGGTCTTCCCTCAGGGCAATCTCTAATTGATCTGTTGATCAATCAGGGTTGGCAATGTCGTGGAAGAATCAGAGCCAGTGTTGCCAGCTTCGGACTGGGAGCCAGCCAGCCAGTTGAAAGCGGGGGTTGGCGACAGATTCCTCTAGCAGTGCCATATCGAACCGGCCTTGAAGATGAGCACAATCAGGAGATCCTCGCGCTGCTACCGCATTGCAGCTTCGAAATGGAGCTCAAGCCACAAAAGGGCGACAACATTCTGCTGCAGTACTACCAGGGAATAGAAGGAGTAAATGGCTGGGCCGCCATGAATGATCTGCACCGTCCCTGGCAGAACGATCGCCATAACGGGACAGTCGCATACCCAGGCGAGCCATTCACTGGTCAACGTCTCAGCGATGCAATGGAGTTCACCGAATTAATGGCAGCAGTGCATAACTTGGCAGCCAGCACAGATCACCTACACCTTGGTGGCTATGGGGCTCTGGGCTATTGCATTGATTCAACAGCTCTGCTCGAGCATGGCCTAAATGGTTCCTCTAGTTTGTTTCCTATAACACTCGGAGGTCTATGGCGAGAAAGGCTTCGCCGAAGCCTCGAAACACTTCTTGGGCAGGGATTCATTATCAACAGCAGCGTGGCAGATCGCTACCGATGGTCTCTAGACACATTGCCTCAGGATCTGTGCCTTCAGGGATCTGCACGAAAGGCAGCAAGACAAAGACTTGTAAGCACTCAACCAAGCCATAGCCCTTTTGAGCTAGTCAGAGAACTCAACGGAGAAACTCTTAAATAGAATCGCTACATACAACAGCTTCTAAGTAATAGAAAATTCAGTTAGGAGCCGAACAAACCAATTCACGACAAATTGCACCGACTACCTGTGGACTAAAACAATCACTAAATGGTCCAGAAGATCCACTATGGCTCATATCAGTAATTTGATAACGCGCCAACTTCCGATGACGCTGCCATCGATTCCAGTTTGAAAGCGGCAGCATTGGTAAACGCCCTGGGTAAGCCAATCGACCAAAAGCAGCAACAGGATCTTTACTACCAACAACCATCGCTACACGATCAATATCATCCAAAGAACCATTACCACTAAATACACCGCAGACAGTGATCACCTGTACCGGAACCCGACATAACCTTTGCAACATCTCCGCTGTACCGATAGCCATCTCTCCTCCTCCGCTATAACCAACCAAAACCAAACGCTCAGCACTGCTGGGATGAAAGCCAACAGACTCTAAACGCCGTGCAATCTTCAAAGAAAGCTCATAATTCATCACTGGCCCATAGCGTCGATCAGAAGAAATGCCCACCTTGATAACATTATTCGCCTGAACAAAAAAGCTACTTATAAAGCTAACCAATGCATTAGGGTGCTCCTCCTGCAATGAAAATAGCCATCGCCAGAACCACTGACTATAAGAAACTGAGCGAAGTGCAACAGGCATAACCGTATAAGCCTCAATTCCTTTTACTAACATTGAATCTGCATCAATACCTTCTTCTAGCTTGGCAAGAAATTGACTGACTCTGGGAGGGTGATCTTCTTCGCTCTGGTGAATCCCATCTAGATAAATAATATAGTTAAGATGTCCAGAATTTTTCGGCGGAACATCTGTAAACAGTTCTTTGGGATCTGGCAGACCATCCAACCATCCTTCCCAAAAAACGAAGTCAAGCATCACCGAATAGATTCCTGACAAGGGAATCAGGATGGCCAGTACAAGAACCGCAAACTTCAGCAACTCATAAAAAGATTCACCACTAATCAATGCCATGGCATCGTGACGTATAGCAGCCACGCAGAAAGAGGATGCAATTACACCTGCTACAAGCAAGACAACTACCAATCTGCGGCTTAAACGAAGCTGTTCTCGCCGATGTCGAAGCCAAGAGCGTGATAAAAGCATAATCTAGGAAATCCTTAAATCAGTACTTAGCAGGAGCTTCACGTGCCAACTCGGCATAACTTGATCGCCAACGCTGAGCAAAAAGAAGTGCGATCATAACAAGGGCCAAAACAAAACCAGGGAAAGTGATTATCAATCCTTCTTGAAGAGGAATAGAGTAAAAAGCCCTTAGCAAAAGAAGTGCATTAAGATGAATCCAAGCAAAAATGGTCACAGCGATCAAATCACTAACGTAGGGAGCACCAACAAGCACATAAAAAAGTCCAGGCCATAAGGCTGCCGTCATTTGACTGGCAAAGGTAATAGGCTGCAGCGGTACTGACTCCATCAAAGTAAGAATCAAGCTGTCACAAAAAATCCCCAATAAAAATGCCAGGCAAAGACCAAGTGCATCAACTGCCAAATGCACAGCGATTTGAATAGGCTTAAGGCGATTGGCCAGCAATGAAAAAAGATGGGAAGCCGACATTGAAAAGCCGACTCCCAGTAGAAGCCATAATCCAGCTTCCATCTTGATCATTGATTGAACTAAGAAATCAAGAAAATCACTTAAACTGACCAAGCAGCTCTGAAGAGCTTCAGGCACTGCGCATCTCAGGGCGGTTAACGATCCAAAGAACCACAACCGAAAGAATGGCACTGTAGAAGCACCAAACAGAATTAAAGGCCATACTATAGGTGATCATAGTGAGAATAATTGACAGGACAATTAAGAGCCCAAAGAGCTTAACTGCCTTATCTTTAAGAGCAATCAAAGGAATAACAATCCAACACCAGTAAATCAACTCACCAACAGGCTCGTTATTAATAAAATTATGGAAGATGCTATCAACATTATAAACAATTCTTCCACCTGTTTCAATTGCTGGTTGAACCATCGGTGGATGCACTAACAAAGGTAGCCAGAATGAGAGTCCAAGTACTGTCCCGATGCCCCAAATCCAACGCAAAATATGTTTTTTCTGTTCATTCTCTGAAAAACGTGCAATTGAATAAGCGCTCCATGGAATCCATATCATCCAGAAGCAATATGCAAAAAACAAAAAGCCAACCGAGGTAATTGTCGTGAGCGGCTGGATCGGAGCAACCCCTTCTGCGCCATGACCCAAACCAGTCCAAACCATACCCTCAATCAATTGCTGCACCCCGAAGAAAAACGGCACCAAGGCCAAAGGTCTATAACCGGGACGCTTTGCTTCCGCAGCAAGATGATGCGTATATAAACCTAGAGGCATAAGTAGAGCAGATGCCGTGTAGCTAGCTGAAGCGGAAAAACACATTTGTGGACTCTCCAAATGAATTTGAACTCAGTTTGGCAATTTGACTCAAGTTCGCCAAGTCAATCATCAAAAAGCGTTGAGACCAGTAACTCCAAAGCCCGTGGATGCGACATCAACTGTTGATGAGTTATCACGGGAACCTCCTGTTGCTTTCCTACAGGCAACACAGCTTGCCAACCTGGAAACACCATCAAGTCCCATCGACAGAAAAAACTAGTGCAGTCAAGGTCCTGCAATGCAGCGACGTCACTATTGAGCTTGTGCAACAAGGGGCTACCGCGCTTCATATCTGCCAAGCCAGCAAATAACCAACTTGGAATCAACTGGGCTGTGAAAGTTCCTTGCTGTGGGCTACCCACACTCAGGAAACGACTTGTGCGCCGTGCACCACCAAACTGTTGCAGCCAAATGCGACTAATCACACCTCCCATTGAAAAGCCCAGCACATCGATAACCATTTCAGACCCCCATTGCTCAACGATCAGAGCATCCAACGTATTAGCCAACGTAGAAAGCGGAACAACCCCCAATCGATGAGGCAGATGAGGTATCAGCAGAGGAACCTGATGCTGTTCGAGCACCTTCACCAAGCGTCCAAAAAGCTTCGGGGTATCCCAAAGACCATGCACAAGTACCAGCGGACGATGGGGTCGAGCCACTGATGCGACATCCGTAAGCATTGCAAACAATCAAAAAAGAAGTCAGGGTGTCGGCCAATGGCGACGCCTCTCCACAGCCACACTGCCACTAAACCCAGGCACTGGTGCAGCACATTTCCGCACTAACACTCGCATCGGCACAGGGCCGTAGAGATCCTCCAAGAGTGCAAGCAGTCGCTCGCTGAAGTGCTCAATGGTGAAACAAGTAAGTTCGAAGGAAAGTCGTTGCATTGCACTAATAGCCAAGCTGTAGTCCGCAGTGGCATTGAGATCATCATTCAGTGCAGCTTTATCAAGGTCTAACCAAAGGCTGAAATCCAAGCTGAACCACTGACCATCACGCCTTTCATGGTCAAGCACCCCAACGTGAGCCCACAAACGCACATCGTTAACATGAATGGCTCCTAAAGGGAGACGATTAATCACAGCGGCAGATCCCGGTGAGAGAAGATGCTCTTGCCATTGGCATAGTCCGCAACGATGTGACCTTCCCCACGCAAGCGATAGCGATAGGTAACAAGGCCTTCCAATCCAACTGGGCCCCTTGGTGGCAAGGTCTGAGTGCTAATGCCGACCTCAGCTCCAAAGCCATAACGAAACCCATCGGCAAAACGAGTGGAGCAATTGTGATAGACCCCAGCACTATCGACAGATCGAAGAAAATATTCGGCCGTCTTTTTATCATTGCTAACAATCGCCTCCGTATGACGCGAGCCATAGCTACGGATGTGATCCAGGGCAGCATCCATGTCTGGAACCACCCTCACTGAGAGGATTAAATCGAGATACTCCGTAGCCCAATCCTCCTCACTAGCAACCTCTACTACGCCCAAAGCACGGCTGGCCGAATCGCCAACAAGACGAACCCCAGCCTGACGGAAGGCAGGGATTGCAATTGCCAAAAACGACGGAGCAATGGACTGATGAATCAGCAGGGTCTCAATGGCATTACACGCTGCGGGATATTGGGTTTTACTGTCGATCGCAATTTGCAAAGCCTGCTCCAGATCGACCGACGCATCGACATAGAGGTGACAGATGCCGTCAGCATGACCCAACACCGGAATTCGCGTGTTGTCTTGAATAAATCGCACCAGCTCGTTGCTCCCGCGGGGGATGATTAGATCCACCAACCCATCAAGTCGTAACAATGCAATGCTCTCCTTACGGGTTGTAAGCAAAGCAAGTGCGTTGAAATCAACCTCAGTTGCGGATAAACCCTTTTTCAAGGCCTCCATAATCGCCTCATTAGTGCAGTTCGCTTCGCTGCCGCCTTTGAGAATGGCGCCATTGCCAGATCGAATCGCAAGTGAGGCGATCTGAATCACTGCATCTGGGCGCGCCTCGAAAATCACCCCAAGCACCCCTAGAGGAACTGTGATGCGCTCCAATACCAAACCTTGATCCAATTCTCGATGCAACTGAAGCTGCCCAAGGGGATCAGGCAACTGGGCCAACTGCCGAACCCCCTCAATAGCCGAAACGAGTTTGGCTTCATCAAGCTTCAGTCGTGCCAATAGTGCAGGAGCCAGTCCTTCGGCTCTAGCCCTCTCCAAATCCTGTCGATTGGCCGTAACAATCTGCTCTGAACAAGACAGTAAAGAGGTAGCCATAGCCAGCAAGGCTTTACGCCGCTGATCATCATTGCTCTGTCCAAGTGCCATGGCTGCTCGCCGCACTTTCACAGCGAGTTGAAGCAACTCTGCCGAAGGCTCAGGGACTCCAGGAGAAGTTGTCATCAAAGCATGGTTCAACTGTGACTCATCATTGCGCCTCAAGGGGCATTACCGACACTCATGAGACGTAGACAGGCAATCCGTGCTGCACCCATACGGCCAGCCCCATTACCGAGAGCGCAGGAACGGATCTGCAAACCCTCTCTACTTACAGCTTGTACCCGCTTCTCTACCTCTTGACGGACCGCTGGCAGAAAATGCACTGCACCACCCGCCAGTCCCCCTCCGACCAACACCAACTCAGGCGTAAACACATACACGAGGGAACTGATGCCCACACCAAGGGTCCGACCATAAGCCTCCCAGATCTCAAGAGCTTCCCGATCTCCGGAAGCAGCACGGCAGCAAAGCTCTTCTGGATCTCCATCCCAAAGACGATGAAGAGCACCAATGCTGGCGTACTGCTCCAAAGATCCCCGATTACCACTATTACAACTGGGGCCCTCGGGATCCACACCAATCAACCCAGGTTCAGCCGCAGCACCGTTATGACCTGTAAATAGCTGACCACCAAGCATTACGCCACCACCAACCCCTGTCCCAAGAGTGAGCAGAACTACGTCGCGGAAGCCCCTAGCCGCACCTTGCCATGCCTCTCCAACAAGAGCACAGTTGCCATCATTTGCCAGGGTAACTTGCCGATTCAAACGTAGTTCCAACCAATCAGCTAAAGGAACCTCCAACCATCCAGGCAAGTTGATGCAGACTCTGGCCACCCTCCCTTCGGCATCCATTGGTCCTGGCAATCCCACTCCGACAAACGCCGCCTGATGGTTCGGATCAACGGCCTCAATAGCCTCGCAAAGAGCAACTGTGACAGCACCCGGCATTGAGGGTTGAGGAGTTTGTAACTGGGTTTCTGCCAGCAGATGGCCCAGTCGATCAAATCGAGCCACCTTGATCGCGGTGCCGCCCAGATCGACACCAATGAACTGAGGAGGTTCAGTTGCCAACGCGTTAAAAACGAAAAAACAATTGCAACTGGCTTTGCCAGGTTCCCTGACTATCGACAGAACCGGAGAGATCAATGTTGGGACTGATCTGATAGGTAAGAGTCCCCTGAGGAGGAATAGCGCTACGGTCTGGTGTCGTTAAAACCGAGAGATTAAGTCGCTCAGTGACATCAATGCCAATATTGGTGACCAGTTCAAGCGAAGGTGGTACCTGCCCAGAGACTCGTTCTCTTTTGCTTGTCACCTCTGGCGAGACATATGTAGGGGAAAGGGTGATTTGCATTCGTTGACTAAAAGCATCAGAGATCGTTCCCAGCAACGGAGTAAGAAGAGATTGACCAATCACAGTTGCCAATGCCGCACCACTATCGTCTCCCGATAACCCCGCCAAGGAATTTCCACCAATCAATCCCAACAACTGAGCACGAGGCAATGACGGCGAACTGCGTAATTGAATGTACTGTCGAGATTGGCTGCCTTTTTGACGACTCCAGAGTCGATCTGCAGGGCCCTCTGCATTCACCATTACTTTGATCATCCGAAGCTGTCCTCCGACTCCCAACGCACCTGTTCCATTGGTATCAAATACATTCGAAGATGCAGCATCGCTATCGGTGCCCAAGCTAACGCTGTCGGAAACCTGACTTGTCATGGCTACATCAACGTAGGGGATTAGACCTTGAGATGGCGTAAACACAGCCACATTCGGAGTTCGTCGATCCAGGCTGAAGGTAGTCGTAAATAGATTTAATCGTCCGCTTAGCATCCAAACCACACCACGAACCTGAAGGTTTGGATCAAGAGACCCATTCAAGGTGAGCAAACCTTGCGTACGGAAATTGGCTAGAGGCTTAGCCGAAATGCGCAGATCTGGCCCCAACTTCAATCGAAGATTATCGAATCTGACGGCAGGAATATTTGGCATAACAGAGCGCAACATCTCACTCCGGTTGACATCTACATCCGGTCCGAGCAATACCAAAGGCTTCTTGAAATCCCACTGCTGCTCGAGCAAGGTGTTGGCATCAACAACTTTGCTGCTGCTGGAAGCCACTAAAGCCAATCCAGAACCAGACCTCTTGGTTGATTTAACAACAGAGGTAATTGGTCGCATTAATCCTGAACCAGCAGGAGTAATAGCACCATCATCAATAGTGACCTCACCGCCAAGTAGTGGTTTTAGCAATGCACCTCTAAGCTTGAGATTGGCGTCCACCGCCACATCAGCCATTGGCAACTTAAAACGAGACTTACTAATCTCAATAGTCAGAGGATGCTCCTCTGCTGCAGGGCGAAGCAAGGCAATAGCTCCAGCACCTTGCAAGATGCCATTAGCGCCAATCTTTGCCTTGAGGTGCTGCACTTCAAGGCGATTGAAGTCGAAAAACATTTTCGCCTCTAACTCCTTAAAAGCCTGATCCATGAAGACGAACTCGCCGTTCTCCATCACTAAAAAGCCATTCGCTTGTGGAGAGCTAAGGCTGCCGCTTAACAACAACGAAAGATCGGAACTACCCCCCTTCCAAGTGAGCGCACCTTCAGCAAAACCATCCAAAAAGCGAAGACCATCTCCATGACTTTCAACCCTGACGTCTATCGGTAAGGAGGGATCAAGAGGCACTTGACCTATCACCGTTACAGGCTCTTGAGAAGATGAGCTACGCAGCGCGAGATCAAGTTTCAAGAGGGAGTCAGCAAGGGAAATCTGCCCTTTATCAAAGTTCAAGGTGCTATCAGCCAACTTGGCGTTCTCTAAAACCAAATCAGCCGTGAGCTGAGGGCTTCCATCTCCCAGGTTGTATCGACCAGAAAGTCCAAGGGCACCTCTCAATGAGGTAGGTAGAGGTGCAACCAATGACAGCAGAGAGAAGGGGACGTGAAGCAATGAGAACGTCCCTCCACCACCATGCAGTGGTCCCTGAATGGTGACGAAAAGGGGTTTTATTTGTAAAGCATGGTCCTGATCTTCACCTTCCCTCCAGAGATGTCCCTTTGCCTTTAACTCCAGCTTCAGCTTGGCTAGATCCGGACCTTTTAAATCAATCACCGCATCCATCTGCCCTTGCAAATCTTCCGGATGGATGACCTTGCTCTGACGATTGCGTTGATTGAAATCATTTAGAGATGAATGGGCCGCCACTAGGGCCTTAAGTTGGCCGTCCAAAGAGCCGCCAAAGGTCTGCACCAACAACGTGCCCAGGTCTCGGGCATCACCGACCGCAGGTGGAGCAACATCATTAATCGTTGCAAGTTGCTGTGCAGTTGACGTCAGCCAACGAGCGCTCAGTCCGCGAGCCTCTGCCTTTGCAGAAAGTTCACCTCCAAGCTGACCTTGAGCATCAAGGGTTATTTGACCTGTATCCGGTGGCAAAAACTCACCAGTCAGCTCGTAGGAATGGTTAGCAACCTTCCCTTGAAGCAAAGCCTGTCGCAATTGAATACCCATCAATCCCGGATGGCTGATGGTGACTTGGCCATCCACAGCTAGAGGCTGGAGACCAAGGCTGCCTGAACCGCTGAACTGACCGTAAATGCCTTCAAAGCGCTGCTTAGCAGCCATCGCAACCTCAACTCCCTCCACGCTGAAGTTATTGAGCTGCCAGCGATAGCTTGCTGGAGTGCCATCTAAAGAGAGCTCTCCAGCGCCACGACTAATCGTCAACTCCTTAGGCAGCCAATTGCGACCAAGCTGAGAAGAGAGCTGACCTGGAATAACCGCCCCTGCAGAGGTCATCCGCAGGATGCCGCCACCAGTAGGGAGTCCGCTCAAGTTCCCCTGCCAAGCTTCCCGCAGCCGCAGCCGGCCCACCTCTGGATTTACCACCCGGATGAAAAGGTTTGGACGAATAGACCAGAGAGGTCCCCTCACCTGACCAGAAGCCGCAAGGGTTCCGGCCATTGAAGTGTCGAGTAGAGAACCAACACGAGCCAGAGGGAAAGGACTCAAATTCAGCTCGGCCTGCAGTTCTCCAATGAGCAAGCGCCCCTGATCAACTGACAACGGCATATCAGCCACAACATTCAGCTGAGGACTGCTGAACTGCTTTATGCGAAGTAAGCCTGACTCTGCCGACCATCCCGCTTGCAACGACCAATGCTCCAGCAAAGGATTGCGTTGTTGAGCAAGGGCTAGCTGAAGCTTGGGAGTAAATGAAGCCCCCTCGAGCTGGACCCTCCCCTTGACTAAAGATTGGTTACCGAGGAGTCCTGAAAGCAAAGGAATACTCTTCCATCCAGTCCCCGCCAACTCCAGGCGCTGAGTACTTACCCCTAACTGAGGATATAAAGGCCCCCTGGCGCGGACCTTAAGGCCTGGAGAATTAACTTCAAGGCTGTCAAGAATGGCTTTAACGGTCTTTGGATTACGCCAGTTAGTGCGCATCTGCAATTTCATTTGCAGCGGGCCATCCACCGGACTCTTCGGATCAAGACTCCAGCGACCACTGGCTCTCAAACGAGGCTCATGCCAAGGCCCATCAATACGAGCCTGGAAGGCATGTCCTTGATGCTTTTGGTTGACCTTTAAATCGATCTCATAGGAATTATTGAGTCGAGCCCCCCCCTGAACAGAAGCTGTCCAGGGTCCATAGCGCCAATGACTCAAAGGCAGCTGCAGTTGATCTTCGCGACAGCTGATCCTGGCCTCACGAGAAGAGAGTGACTCGGTGAAAGAACCACCCCGCAGTTGAAAACCGACCAGTGATAAGGCTCCATCACAGCCCACACGCCCCTGCTGAAGACTTAATTGAAAATCTCCACCAATCTGCCCCTGCAATTGCAGGGGCTCATTCCCAGGCAAAAGCCCCTGCAATTGTTTAAGTCTGATCTTCTCCAACCGAACACGGGCATCTAACTCCAAACGATCCCAGCGCCCACTGCCTTCCAAAAAGAGCCGTCCTTGATCAGGCAAACCAAGCTGGGCAGCCCCTTTGACCCACCCCTGCGCTAATTGGACGTCTGCGCGAGCATTGGCAGTGAACTTCAGGTTGGCTGGCTGAATATTTACCCTCGCCGGCTGAGTAAACCGCAACCGAAGATCAATCTTTGGCGGCGGTTCACCTTTAGTTGGTCCAGGGACCCAGTAAGAACCGCTGTTGTTACGACGCAACGTCAACCGCGATCCCTCAAGAGTGACTACAGCAACAGGCCTGAGACGGATCAAACTGGCCAGTGGTGCGAGGCTTACCGTTAAACCTTCAAGTGAAGCCCTTGAGTTGTCCTTAGGCCCCGGCAGCACTTCAGTCGGACCAATTGCTAGTCCCAAGGGCCGCAAACCCCGGTAATCTCCGATTTTCAACGGATGACCGAGAGGTTCTGAAAGCTTCTGCTCCAGCTCTGGACGTAGACGCTCAAAAAGGGCAGCAACGAGTCGATCTGCGCCAACCCAAACAATCAGACTGCCACTGAGCAATAAAACAGCTGATCGCTTCCATCGTGCTTTGGCCAAAGATGGAATCCTTACTCCCATCGATTTGAGTCAGACTTACCGGGAGCATGCGAAATATAAGTAGTTCCCTCGCAGTTCACCAGCCCATCCATGTCCATTCCAGAGTTAATTCAAACCGCTACCGGATGGCTTGCCTGGTCAGGCCTAGCCCTAAGCGGAGTCACCTTAATTGCTTTCTTGCTGCGATGGAATCAACGGTTCCGCTTAATTGGTGTGACCAGCTTTAACCTTCTGCTTTTAGCAAGCTGTTGGGCTTTTAACGTCAGCTATACCCCTCCACTGGCTGTTGAAGGAGCTCTCTCCGTCCCGGTTGTATATGACAACAGCACTAACCTTCTAGTCGCACAGGCGTTTGAAGACTTTCCAAATGAGGCCATAAAACCAACTTTGGAACAATTGGCAGGGAACCTGCATGGAGGTGGTTACAACGGCTCAGTGGTGCATGTTCGACTGCGCAAACTCGAACCAATCGGGAATGGTGTAAGCCAACCAGTAATTCTCGGCGAAGTAATTCGCGACTTGCGTCAGAACATCACGCTGCCATTGCCAGAAACAAGCTATGCAGACTGATCAAACTCTGGAAAATCTGCCTCAGAGCTTTCGTCACGAACATGCCCAGCTCATAAATGCAGGAATCACAACGTGGATTGCTCTTAAACATCTCGAGGGTAATGAACTAAACAATCTCACCAAAGGCAGCCTTGCCACTGTCCGCAACCTCAAACGATTGCAAGGCATAGCTGCACTTGTTTGCGAGCTAAATTTAAATCCAGCAAATGCTGCATTACTAGTCCACTCAGGGCTTGCAACAACAGCTGTTTTAGCTGCAGCCAGTCCAAATGATGTTGTGCGCCAAACAGGACGACTGCAACGCCAACTCAATAGCAATCAACAATCACTCGTGAACCTTGCTACGGCAAGCCGTTGGATCCAACTTGCCAAGAACAGGCAACTGCAAAACTGACCCTACTAAGCCCCACATACCCGGTAACGATGTCTCAAATATAAGGAAGCAGCAGATCTCGAGGTCCCATGCGCTATCTTCCAGCGCTACTAGTTATGGCCCTTGCTATTACTTCGGATGTCAAGGCGCAATCCGGCCTATTTGAAAGCGTCAAAAACAACAAAGCTGAACGTATTTCACTGTGCAATCAATTCAAAGCTCTTAATGCCAAAGGGATTTCAGCCCACTCAGGTCAATCAATCTCCAAAGTAGCCAAACAACGAAATCTCAACTCCAAAGACGCAGACATTGTGATCACTTACGTGATCGGAATGACCTGCCCTGATGTGTTCTGAAGGTCAAATTAACGATAGATCCGTTTACTGGCGCGATGCCAGCCTGACTCTCACTGACGGCGTCAAGCTCGTTGCCAGGCTATGGCTACCCAAAAGAGAGGGAACATGGCCAGCTCTATTGATGCGTCAGCCCTACGGACGCGATATCGCCTCAACTGTGACCTACAGCCATCCGGCCTGGTGGGCAAGTCATGGCTACTTGGTGGTGATCCAGGACGTACGTGGGCAGGGTGATTCGGAAGGCCAATTCAATGGCTTCTCTCAAGAGGCGACTGACACCAGCCAGACTCATGCTTGGGTGCGAGCGTTACCAGAATGCAATGGCCGCCTTGGAACCTATGGCTTTTCCTATCAGGGCCTAACCCAGCTACTTGCTGAATCCGGGACACCACCACCGGACTGCCTGGCGCCAGCCATGGCTGGAGTCGATGAACGAAATCACTGGAGCTGTGAAGGCGGTGCCTATTGGTGGCACATTGGTCTTGCCTGGGGCCTGCAACTCGCAGCACTACAAGCTCGTCGCCGTGGCAATGAAGAAGGCTGGATGGAACTACGCCGCAGTCTGGAAGACGGTAGCTATCTACATGAGGGGCCTGCACTCCTAAAACGCCATGATCCTCAGGGAATGGCCCTGTCATGGCTAAATCGCTCGAGCCAGAGCGACAACGCCTGGACCGTTCACCAGCCACTGAAATCCTGGCTGCGTAAGCCGATGTTGCTTATAGGTGGCTGGTGGGACCCCCATCTAAACGGCCTGCTTGACCTATATCAGCAATCGAGCCAAGCAGGTGGTAGTCCTGAACTTCATATCGGTCCAGCAACCCACCTTCAGTGGTGGCCAGAAACACAACAACTCCTGCTGAGATTTTTCGATCGCCACCTTCAAACCTCGCAAGTCTCAACTAATCAAAAAAGACATTTGCGGGGCTGGAACATCACAACCAATCAATGGCAGGAAATCACATACACCACTAAGAACTCAAGCTCACCAATCTCAAGCTGGGGGCTTTCAAGTAAAGGATTGGCCTGCCTTGATCCCTCAGAAGGCATCCTTCATCGCAATAAACAAGGGAGCGGATTGGTTCATGTGGTCCATGACCCTTGGCGACCTGTTCAAGCAGTCGGAGGACATTTGAGCCCACAACCAGGCCTAGTAGAGCGAAGTGCCGTAGACCAGCGTGCCGATGTAGCCACCTTCACCAGCCAAGCATTGCAAGAATCCCTGCAGCTAAATGGGATCCCGTCACTGCAACTAACCATGCAGTCAGATCAACCTGGATTTGACCTCTGTGTCGCCCTCTCCATTGTCAATCGAAGCCAAAGCCAAGCAAAACAGATCTCAACCGGAGTTCTGCGTGTACAAGGGGAAAGTGCCCTGCGGCTTCTACCGCGAATGGTGCTTTTGCAACCAATACTTGCCGACCTGCAACCAGGAGAGCAGTTGCGATTATCTATAGCCGGCGCTGCCTGGCCGGCGATAGGAGTAAACCCAGGCCACGATCAACAGCCCTGTGGACCTCCATCGGCCCACTGCAAAGTGGTGACTCTGACTTTGCAGCTTTATGGATCAAAGTTGCTGCTCTTGCCACTCGACTCCGGCAAAATGAATAACGATTTCTCCCAAGAGCCTTGAAGCTATCTGCTTGCTTAATAGCCCTATCCCTTGGGCTCCCTTGCAGCCTGGGTGCACTACCCCTGCCAACTTTTGCAGCAGATGCGTCCATTCAAAGGACCCCTCTTAGCCCCGCTCAGGCGACAAAAGCAGCTCAAATCCTTCTAAAGGCATTAGCCAATAAAGATGCCAAAACCATCTATAGCCAGCTGTCAGAACCTCTGCATAGCACTACTACCACCGAACGAATCCAGCAGCGCCTAGAAAGTCGGCCTCATCAAGTTTCCGGAAGTCGCATTGTCGAAGTCAGTTCAGGTTTAGACGACACCACTGTTGAAGCAATGGTCATGAGCGCAAAGGGAGAAGTCCCTCTGATAATGGTTCTCGATGAAAGTGGAAAACTGATTGCATGGAAATGGACTGGCCAGGCACTGCCGATCGAACAATCGGCTATTGACTTCGTCAACGATCTAGCTTCCAAGCGCTGGGTATCTGCACGTTCCCTGCTTGAACTGAGCTTCCAACAGGAACTAAAACCAGAAGACATACAACGCAAATGGACAAAACTCGACCGCGTCACTGGAGGGTTTAAAAAGATCGAAACTGCGATCGTTGCCAGCCAAGGTGGTGAGCAGCAGCTGGTTCTCGTGACTATTGAATTCGGAAATTTGACAGACAACCTTTTCGTGATTTTTAACGACCAAGGAGAGATCATCAACGTGGACTTCTCCGCTGATCTTGTCTGATTAATCAGCATTCCCTGATTCAACTTGCACTACTGGCGCTTAGTTCGCCCTTCAAGCCCACGAACCGATCTAAGCTCCCGGCCAACAATGCCTTTAGCTGATGACCACCAGTTTTGCCCTCGACTGGATGGTTCAGGACAGCCAAAAGCTTGCTGAATGCCGCCACGAGAGTCCCTTTTCGGTGCTTGGTCCACAGCCCCATGAGGGGAAATGGATAGTACGCATCTGGATGCCGGAGGCCAGCCAAGTAGAGCTACTAATTAATGGCAGTACTACTGCCATGACCACACCTAATCACCCTTGGATCTTCGAAGCAGTTCTTGACCAAGACCCTGGCAGCAAATACCAAGTTCGCATTAACCGAGGAGGACTCGAGCACAAACAACACGATCCATGGGCCTTTCGAGAGGAATGGATGGGGGAGATGGACCGTCACCTCTTTGCAGAAGGCAACCATCACCACATCTGGCAACGCATGGGGGCTCACCTAATCGAGCTTCAGGGTGTTGAAGGTGTGATGTTCTGCCTCTGGGCTCCCCACGCCCGCAGTGTTTCTGTGCTTTGCGATTTGAATTCATGGGATGGACGTCATCACCCGATGCAAAAACGCCAGGGGGGCCTCTGGGAGTTATTTATCCCAGGGATAGAGGAAGGGAGCCTTTACAAATACGAGATCAGAGCCCAAAACGGTCATTGCTATCAGAAGGCTGATCCCTACGGTTTCCAACACGAGGTACGCCCCGCAACCAGTTCCTTAGTAGCAAAGCTAGATCGCTATCAATGGCAAGACGAGCACTGGATGCGGCAAAGAGACAGCCGCAATGCTCTGGACCAGCCAATTTCAGTGTACGAATTACATCTGGGCAGCTGGATGCATGCTGCTGCCGATGAACCGTATATCGAGGCGGATGGCACTCATCGCAGACCAGTACCCGCTGCAGACATGAAGCCTGGAGCCAGGCTACTGACCTATCCCGAACTAACCGATCAACTGATTCCATACGTGAAGGATCGAGGTTTTACCCATATCGAACTAATGCCAATCTCGGAACATCCATTTGATGGTTCGTGGGGATACCAAGTAACTGGGTGGTATGCCCCCACAAGTCGATATGGAACACCCGATGAATTCCGTAGCTTTGTTGACCACTGCCACGCCGAAGGCATCGGAGTAATCCTCGACTGGGTACCTGGACATTTCCCGAAAGATAGTCATGGTCTTGCCTTCTTTGATGGGACCCATCTCTACGAACATTCCGACCCACGCATCGGTGAACACAAGGAATGGGGCACACTGATCTTTAACTACAGCCGGAACGAAGTTCGCAACTTCCTAGTTGCCAATCTTGTCTATTGGTTTGAGCAATTCCACATTGATGGCATTCGTGTTGATGCAGTCGCCTCGATGCTCTATCGCGACTACCTTCGCCCTGACGGAGAGTGGCTTGCCAATGAAGAAGGAGGGCGAGAAAACACCGAAGCCGTTCTATTCATGCAACAGGCAAATCACGTTCTCTTTCAACACTTCCCTGGTGCACTTTCAATTGCGGAGGAGTCAACAACCTGGCCAATGGTTACCCAACCCACGGATATAGGAGGTCTAGGGTTCAACCTCAAATGGAATATGGGCTGGATGCATGACATGCTCGATTACTTCGAGCTTGATCCTTGGTTTAGGCAATTTCACCAGAACAACATTACCTTCTCAATCTGGTATACCTACACTGAAAACTTCATGTTGGCACTTAGTCATGATGAAGTTGTTCATGGCAAAAGTCATCTTCTTCATAAAATGCCAGGAGATGATTGGCAGAAATACGCAAATGTTCGTGCGTTACTTGCCTATATGTGGACTCACCCAGGCAAGAAAACCATTTTCATGGGAATGGAATTTGGTCAACGCTCAGAATGGAACGTATGGGGAGATCTTCAATGGGAGTTACTGCAGCATGAGCCGCATAAGGGCCTACAAAAACTAATTGACGACCTAAATATTCTCTACAAAGCAGAGCCATCTTTATGGCGAGATGATTTCGATCAATACGGATTCCAATGGATCGACTGCAATGACAATCGCCATTCGGTAATCAGCTTTATGCGTCGTGAAAGCAGTTGTGGAAGCTGGCTTGTTGTTATCGCCAACTTCACCCCACAAAGTCATTCCCAATACAGGGTTGGAGTGCCTGTTAAGGGCTACTACGAGGAAATCCTCAACACAGATAGCGCCCGTTACGGCGGCAGGAACCTTGGCAACATGGGTGGCAAGACAACAGATGAATACAACATCCATGGATATGAGCAGTCCCTTGATCTCTGCCTACCAGCACTGAGCGTGCAGGTCTTCCGCCATGACCCCAAACAAAACCTTTAAGTTCAGCCACAACCAAAGAACATGTGACGAAACTGCTGCTTCCACATCTTTAAAGGCCTTAACAACAACGGCCTTCAGGTAAGTTTTCTGATTGATCCTGACCCCGTGTAATGAGCGACTCACTGCCCTTGTTGCTCCGCGCTGCGCGTGGTGAATCAGTGGAGCGTCCCCCTGTTTGGATGATGCGCCAGGCGGGCCGCTACATGAAGGTCTACCGGGATCTCCGGGACCGCTACCCCAGCTTTCGAGAGCGTTCCGAAAACCCTGATCTCTCTTACGAGATCTCGATGCAACCGTTCGAGGCATTCCAGCCCGATGGGGTAATCCTCTTCTCAGACATCCTCACTCCTTTGCCCGGTATGGGCATCGACTTCGACATCGTCGAAAGCAAAGGCCCCTTAATTCAAGAACCAATCCGTAATCTCAGCCAAATTGAAGCGCTGCGTCCACTGGAACCCAAAGCAACGATGCCTTTTGTAGGTGAGGTGCTTGGACGTCTGCGTGAAAGCGTTGGTAACCAAGCTGCCGTACTTGGTTTTGTAGGAGCACCCTGGACTCTTGCTGCCTATGTAGTTGAAGGTAAAGGCAGCAAAAACTATGCCGTGATCAAAGCCATGGCCTTCCAACAACCAGACCTACTCCATCGTTTGCTCAACCATTTCGCCGAATCAATTGCTACCTACTTGCGATATCAGATCGACGCTGGTGCTCAGGTGGTGCAAATGTTTGATTCCTGGGCCGGCCAGCTCAGTCCGATCGACTACGACACCTTTGCAGCGCCTTATCAAAAGAAAGTTGTAGACCTAGTAAAAGCAACCCATCCAGATACACCAATGATCCTCTACATCTCTGGCAGTGCTGGAGTGTTGGAGCGAATGGGCCGCACTGGAGTCGACATCGTCTCTTTAGATTGGACTGTTGATATGGCTGATGGCTGCGCCCGTCTTCCTAAGCACTTAGGAGTGCAAGGCAATGTTGACCCTGGCCTTTTATTTGGCACTCCTGAAGCCATCCGCGAGCGAATTGTTGATGCAGTCCGCAAGGCTCGCGGCCGTCGTCACATCCTCAACCTTGGCCATGGCATTCTTCCTGGAACCCCAGAAGACAATGCCAGGGTCTTCTTTGAAACCGGCAAAACTGTCAACGATCTGATCGGATCCGCCGCTTGACCCAAGCTCGCATTCTGATCACAGGAGCTAGCGGCTGTGTTGGTCAGTACACAGCCGCCTGGCTTCTTGAAAACTCTGATGCCGAGTTACTGCTATGGCTACGGGATCCAGCAAAACTAACGGCCATCTCACCGCAACACCCCCGAGTCCAACTACTGGTTGGAGATCTGCGTGAACCACATTGTTTTGCCAATCAACTAGCAACAGTCACCCGCGTGATTCATACGGCAACGGCATGGGGAGATCCAGAGCGAGCCCACCAAGTAAATGTTGTAGCCGTCAAAGCTCTTCTAGAGCTTTTAAATCCAGCAATTATTGAACAGATCACCTATTTCTCTACCGCAAGCATCCTCAACAAGACTCTCCAACCATTGCCTGAAGCATTGGCTTATGGCACTGAGTACATTCAAACTAAAGCCAAGTGCCTCGATGACCTTGAGCACCATCCTTTAGCAGAACGGATCGTGGCAGTTTTTCCCACACTCGTTTTCGGGGGAAGAGTCGATGGTTCGAGCCCTTTCCCTACCAGCTATCTAACCGAAGGGTTGGCAGAAGCAAGCCGCTGGCTATGGCTGGCACGCTGGCTAAGAGCAGACTCCAGCTTTCATTTCATTCACGCAGCAGACATTGCATTCATCTGTGGCCACCTAGCAACGTCACCTCAGCGACCTAACCGAGAAGCTGGCCAAGGAGCTGTTCGGCGTTTAGTCATGGGCCAACCGTCCATCTCTGTAAATGAAGCTGTGGCAACTCTCTGCCGCTGGCGAGGGGTGAGGCGAACTCCTGGCCTACCCCTCTGGGGTTGGCTAATTGAGGCCCTAATTAAGGTCCTACCGATCGAAATCAATGCTTGGGATCGCTTCAGCATCAAACAGCGTCACTTTGTACATGATCCAATCACCACTCCAGAACGATTCGGAGGCCAAAGCATTGCCAGCACACTTGAAGCAGTGTTAGCTGATTCACGTTTGCCAAAGCGAGGAAAAATTCCCAATCAGGGTTAATGTGTACAAATAGCCCTTATTAAACCCTCATGCCTTCAATGCTTCGCTCCATGGCTGGAGCTTTCTGCGCCCTACTTTTGGTGCTTGGCATCGGAGTATCTTCCGTCCAAGCTGCCACTGTTGAAGTGAAGCTTGGCAGCGATTCAGGCATGCTGGCGTTCGAACCCAGCAACATCAAAATCAAAGCCGGAGACAAGATAAAGTTCGTCAACAACAACTTGGCCCCACATAACGCGGTCTTTGAAGGCCATGACGAGTTGAGCCATACAGATCTGGCCTTTGCCCCTGGCGAATCCTGGGAAGAAACATTCTCAACCGCGGGAAATTATGACTTCTACTGCGAGCCCCATCGCGGTGCAGGAATGGTTGGCACAGTAGTTGTCGAGTGAGATTGAGATTAATAAAGAGGATGTATCAATAGATACTAGAGATTTCTTAAAACCTCCAAAGGGAAGAGGAGATGATCAAACAATCATCTCCTCTTCCCTTTTTTTATCGCAATAATCGTCTCACTCCTGTGAACTGACAAAGAGCTCTAGCGATATTGCCACCATCAAAGAGCGGATGTATCATCCGATCATATTTACAAGCCTAATGTCACGCCAAGGGCTGATTGATCTTCTGCAAGCTGCTGAGCACAGCTTATCCTTGCGACTTGAATTAAGGAATTGCTCTAGTCATCAGGATCTATTAAACTTAGCTTCACGATATGGTTTTTCTATCAAGCTTTGTGACCTTGAAAATGAAAACAGCTCTCAACGGATAGAGGACTGGTTTGAAAATAGCAAAATCCCTCCAATACGCAAATAACAAATAGATTAAACTCTTCAAGTTTGATTGAAAGAATCAACTATTACAGAAAGCAGTTAGCAGAAGATAATATTCAAAAATCAACCTTTAAAAAACTTATAAACATCCATTAGCAACTAAATAGCAAGATGTTCTATAGACAGAGTGTGGCAAACCCTACTCTGCCGAAAAAGCCGAACTAATTAGAACGGTTAACCGCTTGGCCTCAGTGATCAATCGACATACGGTTTAATCAACGAAAAAAACACATGCAACCAACTGCGGAGAAATTTACCGAAAAAGCCTGGGCCGCAATTGTTTCGGCACAGCAACTAGCCCTTCAACGCAAACAGCAGCAACTTGAAACAGAACATTTATTCCTGTCATTGCTTGATCAAAATGGCTTGGCGGGCAGAATCCTTGAGAAAGCCGGTGTATTGATCGGCAATCTGCAAACAGACCTTGAAGCTCACCTCCAGAAACAGCCCACCCTGCAAGCAGCACCAGAGTCTGTCTATGTAGGTAAAGGGATTAATCATCTTCTCGATCAGGCAGAACAACACAAAGAAGCCTTCGGCGATAGCTTCATCTCTATAGAGCACCTTCTCCTGGCCTTAGCCAAAGACAACCGTTGCGGTCGTCAACTGCTCAGTCAAGCCGGCGTGGATGCAGGCAAACTAAAGGTCGCAATTGATGCGGTACGTGGGAACCAAAAGGTGACTGATCAGAACCCAGAAGGAACCTACGAGTCCCTCGAGAAATATGGCAGAGACCTTACCGCTGCAGCCCGAGAAGGCAAACTCGACCCGGTGATCGGACGGGATGATGAAATCCGGCGCACCATTCAAATTCTCAGCCGTCGCACCAAAAACAACCCTGTCCTAATCGGTGAGCCAGGTGTTGGTAAAACCGCGATTGTTGAAGGATTAGCTCAACGGATAGTCAACGGTGATGTACCAGCAGCTCTACAGAACAGACAATTAATAGCTCTCGATATGGGTGCCTTAATTGCAGGTGCAAAGTATCGAGGTGAATTCGAAGAGCGACTCAAAGCAGTGCTCAAAGAAGTCACCGCCTCTGAAGGACAAATAGTACTTTTTATTGATGAAATCCATACTGTTGTTGGTGCTGGTGCAACCGGTGGTGCAATGGATGCCAGCAACCTGCTCAAGCCAATGCTGGCTAGAGGGGAACTGCGATGCATCGGTGCCACAACACTCGATGAGCATCGGCAGCACATCGAAAAAGATCCAGCTCTAGAGAGAAGATTCCAACAAGTACTTGTGGATCAACCCACAGTGCAAGACACCATTTCTATCCTGCGTGGTCTCAAAGAGCGCTACGAAGTTCATCATGGTGTGCGGATCGCCGACAACGCCCTGGTAGCAGCAGCCGTACTCAGCAGCCGATATATAGCCGATCGTTTTCTACCAGATAAAGCTATCGATCTGATGGATGAATCTGCTGCACGACTAAAAATGGAAATCACCTCCAAGCCAGAGGAAATTGATGAAATTGATCGCAAGATTTTGCAGCTTGAAATGGAAAAGCTTTCGCTAGGACGCGAATCCGACTCAGCCAGCAAGGAAAGGCTGGAGAAATTAGAACGCGAACTTGCTGAATTAGCAGAGCAACAGAGCGCCCTAAATGCCCAGTGGCAACAAGAAAAAGGTGCGATTGATGAGCTTTCCTCGCTCAAAGAAGAGATCGAAAAGGTGCAATTACAAGTTGAGCAAGCCAAACGCAGCTACGACCTAAACAAAGCAGCAGAACTCGAGTATGGAACTTTGGCGGGATTGCAGAAACGACTTATCGAAAAAGAAACTGCCCTAGCCCAAGAAGGTGATAAAGGAGACAAATCATTGCTGCGAGAAGAGGTCACAGAAGACGATATAGCTGAAGTTATCGCCAAATGGACCGGTATCCCCGTTGCCAAACTTGTGCAATCGGAAATGGAAAAACTGCTCGGACTTGAAGCCGAGCTCCATGAGCGGGTGATTGGGCAAAAACCTGCTGTCAAAGCTGTTGCTGATGCCATTCAACGTTCCAGAGCAGGCCTAAGCGATCCAAATCGCCCAATTGCAAGCTTTCTGTTTCTTGGCCCTACAGGAGTCGGCAAAACGGAGCTATCCAAGGCATTGGCCTCTCAACTATTCGATAGCGAAGCAGCCTTGGTGCGAATCGATATGTCGGAATACATGGAGAAGCACACCGTAAGCAGACTGATCGGAGCACCTCCTGGTTATGTCGGCTATGAGGCTGGTGGACAGCTCACAGAAGCCATACGCAGACGCCCGTACGCGGTAATCCTCTTCGATGAAGTGGAGAAGGCACACCCAGATGTGTTCAACGTGATGCTACAGATTCTCGATGATGGACGTGTCACCGACGGCCAGGGTCGCACCGTTGATTTTACAAATACAGTGCTAATCCTTACCAGCAATATTGGCAGCCAATCAATACTTGAACTGGCTGGAGATCAAGGAAAATACAAAGAAATGGAACGACGAGTTAATGATGCTTTGCATGCTCATTTTAGGCCCGAATTCCTTAACAGACTTGATGAAACTATTATCTTCCACAGCCTCAGGCGCGAGGAACTACGTAAAATTGTTGCCCTCCAGGTGAATCGGCTACGTGAGCGTCTTGAGGATCGCAAACTCAACCTTGAAATCAGTGAAACAGCTGCTGATTGGCTAGCAAATGCAGGTTATGACCCTGTTTATGGAGCAAGACCGCTTAAACGAGCCATCCAACGCGAGCTAGAAACCCCTATTGCCAAAAGCATCCTGGCTGGTCAATACGGAGACAGCCAAACTGTGCGTGTGGATGTGAGAGATGAAAGGCTTGTATTGAGTTAATCCTGATCGGCGCAAAGATTGCCAAAGAGAGAGAATGAAACTTGATCTGGGCTAAGTAGTTGCTTGAAACCACTCAGGTAGTTCTTCAAAGCAAGCAGCATTAGCTTCATTCTCCCGCGCCTCTACTCGCCAACAACAGGTGCGTCCAGCATCTCGATCAAGTAAAAGTGCGTTAGCCCATTGCCAAACAAGTTCAGCGCTGGACTCCATACCGACATTGTCCATAACCCTCAGATCAACAGCACCCTGCTCATGCAGTTCCTGCCACTCAGACAGGAGCGGATCATCCGCATTGGCTAGGAAGGTGTGATCAAATTGGTCACGAAGTTGTTGCTCTAAAGGCCTAAGGCTGGAAAAGTCGACGACAAATCCGTAGCTATCAAGCTGCTGAGCGGCAAACCAAAAAGTAAAACTACGGCTATAGCCATGCACAAATCGGCAGTGACCAGGATGGCGCCATTGCCTATGGCAGCATGGATATCCAGAAAAATGCTTGCTACAGGTATAAGCAAGTGTGAGCCTTTTCGTCACAGGCGTCAATTCAGAAGATTACTGCGGTTGGCCTAGATTCTGCCATTAGTTTAGCTGGTGGTTGCTGCCTGTAAGTTTAAGGAGCAAGGTATAGGTTGGCATACTTAAGTGGATTTGGGATGTCGAATAACGTAAAAAGCCTTGCCATTGCATTGACATTTAGGCTGTGGTTTTCGCGCAATAGTTAACAACATTGACCTTCAGTGTAATTAGCACACCCTTGAGCACAGAGCATGCAGAGCTGAATTGCCACAAGGGCCGACGGCAACAATCTCTAGCTCATCGGCAGATGAGTGTGATGGAGGTAGAGGCGGTTGAGCTTCTCTATGTCTTGACTATCTATTGCTTTTGAGGGCATTTCTCGTAGCCTAATTTGTTGACTTTAAACGCTGGGCCTTCTATTTAGCCCTAGTTCGTATTGTTATGGTGTTTATATGTCTATATTTTATATCGTCATATAGCAAGGCTTTGGAGCCGAGGGAGTCCAAGGTATTGATGGCACATCATTGTGGTTAGTGCCAAAGTGATTGAGAAGAGAAACATTGTGGTGGTGACATGAATCCAAGCCAGGATCATCTTGGCTCCTCTATTCGATGGGGAAGTTTTCAGGCCGGAAGGAGCCTAACCATGGCCTCGACGTCTTGGCTCATCAGTGGGCTGAGCGTATCTCCAATGATCAACAGTCTTTTGCCAGCGATTGCGACTCTACCTGTTTTGCTACCTCTGAAGAGGAAAAGCAGTGGCTATGGACTTATACTAATAGCTTTGATTCTTCTTTTAATAGTTAGCTATCTGCAATCAATAGCCATAGTCAAAGTCCAATTCCTGTTATTAATTTCGTTTATTGCAACATTCCTTTTTGGTATTGGCAATGAAATGAGCCAGCTGACAATTCAAAGAAGAATTGTTAATGAAAAAGGCCTTCCTGTAAATCGCTTACGCACAAGTAGCGAGCTGGGATCGCTTTCAGGTAATATCCTAACTGGTATGCTTTTTCCGGCTATCAGACAATATTTTCCAGCACTACTACTACTTCTACCTTTGGGTCAATTAGCCTACCGAAACAAACAAGAGACTTCGCAAGTCGGATCAATAAGTCAAATAAGGACTGAGATTCCCTTCAACAAATTGTGTGCTCTACAAGGTTTGGTATTCGGCAGTCTTTTTGCACTTCTAGCACTATGGGTTCGCAGTATTGGAGAGGGGAACTGCTTTGACTTCGGGATGCTATTAGCTGCTTATGGTATTGGGCGTAGCGTTAATAGGGTACTGCCAACCTTCTCGCAAACAATAAAGTATCCACTAATGGCAGCTCTACTAATTCTGACTCAATTCACTTCAGGTATCGGCGCAGCAGTTCTCTTCGTACCATTTGGAGCCCTTGCTGCAAGTACAGATGCTGCGCTAGTAGAAAGTATGGCGCCAATGGGAGGAGATGCCCCACTTCGATGGCAGGTTCTAATCCGTTCAAGCTCGGCCGGCGGCCTAGCAGGCAGCCTTCTCATGGGTATGTTCACACAAATATTTGGACTTAATGCAGGACTGCCTTTACAGGTGTTTGCTTTCCTGGCAGCAATGATATTAGTCGGCAGGCGTACTAGCACATCATTGCATGAAACTTCAGCTTAATTATTGATCAAAAGATGACAAGCTATATCTCAGAAGTTGCAGACCAATGCACAGTAATACCTGAAGTTGCATTACAGCAAGTAGGTGCAACCTTCAGCGCCTAGGTGGGCACGGCTTCCAGTATGTGCAGCCTTCAGTGTCTGGATACTCACATGATTACCAAACAGAATTAGTAGAACCACCAATAATATTCTCAAGCTCTGCATCAGAAAGGTTTTGACAATGTAAATTGAGTTGCTCAGTCATAATTGAAAACCCAACAGCCTTAGCAATCTCCGAAATATCAGCACATTCTGCTTTGAGCTATTCCAGAAGAGTGCTGTCGACTTGAACCTTGACAATGAACGCCTTGGGTTGTTCTTCTGATATTTGCTTTAAGTGGCTTTTACTGCAATAACGCTATGCTTATTTGGCACAGATGCTGACAGTTAGACTCTTGGAGGCTGGCAAACTAAATATCAACAATCATATAAATCTAAGACAAGACCCAAACCAAAAGGTGGTATCCGATGGCCTGTTGATCGATCTGAGACATTACATTCACGTTCATCTGAAACGAACGGTCGACAACCACCACCGGCCTTTTCTGTACCATCACCACTAACTGCTTCAACTTCATCATCAGTAAAAGGTTTACCCAAGGGAACTTCCGTGAGATTCAACTTATGTTGGTGGAATTGGAACCACCAGAAACATTCTCCAACTAACCATCCTCGACTGATTCCTTTTCGCCTGCCTCTTTTGAGCCAGCCATAGGTGTAAATGCTCTGATGATAGCTTGATCATCCTTTGAGGCCCTAACAGGTAAACTAAACCCTGAGATTTATCTCTAAGTGTTCATGTGACTTATAGATGGTACTTGATTTACGAAAAGAGGTAGGTATGGTGTGCTCAACCTAAGGATCTTCCTCATAAGGTAAGGTCAAATC
>CAJWUF010000003.1 GCA_913047395.1 uncultured cyanobacterium | reverse complement strand
GGATGCTGATGGACAGCATCTTGATCATTGATCAAGTAAAACGCCTGATCACTGCAGTGGCCTACGGAGACCTAAGCGGAGGACAAACTGCCGAGGACGCATGGCTAAAAGCAAAAAGGCGCATTCAAGACTTGGAAGAGCGCATGGCCGCTCCACTTACGCCGACATCACCACTGCGTTGGCAACAAAAAGGACAATCCCCACCTCCCACCATCAGTAACTACAGCCAACCAGGTTTTGAAGATGCCGTTCAAACTGCCAAGGAACACATCGCCGCAGGTGATGTGTTCCAGCTTGTAATTAGTCAAAGACTAGAAACCAAAGTTTCTCAACAGCCACTTGAGCTCTACCGAAGCCTGCGAATGGTGAATCCTTCCCCATATATGGCTTTCTTTGATTTCGGTGACTGGCAACTAATTGGCTCAAGCCCAGAGGTCATGGTCAAGGCTGAGCCAGTTGACGATGGCATCAAGGCCAGTCTTCGGCCTATCGCCGGCACGCGCCCACGCGGCAGCAACGAACTGGAGGATCAAAATCTAGAAGCAGAGTTGATGGCAGATCCCAAGGAGTGCGCCGAACACGTAATGCTGGTTGATCTTGGCCGCAATGACCTAGGACGCGTCTGCAAACCAGGCAGTGTGACGGTGAAGGAGCTAATGGTGATCGAGAAATACTCTCACGTGATGCATATCGTGAGCGCAGTAGAAGGGCTCCTTGCTGAAGGTAAGGATGTATGGGATCTATTAATGGCCTCATTCCCAGCAGGCACGGTTAGTGGCGCCCCAAAAATCAGGGCTATGCAGCTCATCAATGAACTCGAACCCGATGCACGAGGTCCCTATTCGGGTGTGTATGGGTCCGTTGATCTAAATGGTGCTCTTAATACGGCCATCACCATTCGCACCATGATTGTGCGGCCCCATCCTGAGGGTGGCTGGCAGGTAAAGGTTCAAGCAGGCGCAGGCGTAGTTGCCGATTCCGTACCCACCACCGAATACGAAGAGACCCTCAATAAGGCAAGAGGGATGCTCACAGCCCTAGCCTGCCTGGAGCCGTGCAAACCATGAGCAACCAGCTACTGCTTAAAGGCTTTGAGGTGGAGTTATTCACAGGACGCTTCAGCGGTGAGCACGTAGGCGTAGCGGCAGCTGTAAAGAGGGATCTCCCAGATTTCGTAACTGAACCAGACCAGCGCAACCTTGAATACATAACAGCTCCAGAATCCAACTACGCTCCATTGACGGAGGCACTTCTAGCTCCAAGGCGAAGACTGCGTAAATGGTTAGAACCACGGCAACTCACCATTTTGCCGGGCAGCACCCTCAGTCTTGGTGACAGCCATCGCTTTGAGCGCTCTGATCCGCTCAACCCCTATCACGATCTTATCGAGACCACCTACGGCACCAAGGTTGTAACCACCAGCGTCCACATCAACCTAGGGGTGGAAGATCTACCGCTGTTGTTTGCTGCACTGCGCTTAGTTCGTTGTGAAGCCGCACTCTTCCTTGCCCTGAGCGCAAGCTCGCCATTCCTCGATGGCCTGCCAACAGGAAGCCACTCTCAGCGATGGCTGCAATTCCCACTCACTCCAGAACGGGTGCCCCTCTTCCTAAGTCATCCTCACTATGTCGGTTGGGTTGAAGAGCAACTAGCCATTGGCAGCATGCGAAACGAGCGTCATCTGTGGACTTCGGTTCGACCGAACGGACCTCACCGCCCTTATGAGCTCAACCGTCTAGAACTACGTATCTGCGATCTAATTACTGATCCTTCTGTTCTCCTAGCAGTGACTACTCTGCTGGAATTGCGCGTACTCAGCCTGCTTGAGAAGCCAAACCAGCTAGATCCTCTTGAAGTGAGTCGACTAACCCCGAAAGAACTGGCCGATCTTTGTGATGCAAACGATTCTGCCGCCGCTCAAATGAGCTTGAACGCTCCCCTGCACCACTGGCGTGATGGCAACTCCATCCTTTGCCGTTCCTGGATCGAACAAATGCTCGAAGAAGTAGCCCCTTTAAGCAAAGATCTAAATCTGGCAAAGCAACTTGACCCGCTGCATTCAGTACTAAGCAAGGGCAATCAAGCAATGCATTGGCTACAGGCCCATGCCAATGGCCAACCTGTGGAAGCTGTTATTCAACACAGCATTGCCGAAATGAACGTAGAAGAAATCGCCACAACTAAAACCGAGGCCATTTTGGGATGATCATGGCCAAACCTGAGTCCACAAGTACGTCGATGCAGCAGTCCCCCGGCCAAGCAACTGATTGCGAGCAAATAATGGGGGAACAGGGTGCAGGTCGCCTACTGCAGCAACGCCTTGAACTGGTGGAAGACCTTTGGCAAACGGTGCTACGCAGCGAATGTCCACCGGAGCAAACAGAACGACTGCTGCGCCTGAAGCAACTTAGTGAGCCTTTAGCCATTGAAGAAGCTGATGGGAACAGCACAAGCACAGCGATCGTGCTGTTGATCCGAGAAATGGATCTAGCAGAAGCCATTGCTGCAGCACGTGCCTTCTCCCTCTATTTCCAGCTAGTAAACATCCTCGAGCAACGAATAGAGGAAGACAGCTATCTCGCCAGCATGTCTAATCATCGAGAGAGCAAAGATCAAGACAAAATATTTGACCCCTTTGCCCCGCCGCTCGCCAGTCAGACAGACCCTGCCACATTCAGAGAATTATTCGAACGTCTGCGCAGTCTCAACGTGCCACCAGCTCAGCTGGAGACCCTGTTACAGGAGATGGATATCCGCCTAGTTTTTACCGCTCATCCCACCGAAATCGTCCGTCATACCGTGCGCCACAAGCAGCGCAGAGTGGCAAGCCTGTTGCAACAGTTGCAATCAGATTCGACAAAATCTGCGCCTGAAAAGGAAAGCCTGAGACTGCAACTTGAAGAGGAGATTCGGCTCTGGTGGCGTACCGATGAACTTCATCAATTCAAGCCCTCAGTGCTGGATGAAGTTGATTACGCCCTCCACTATTTCCAGCAGGTGCTTTTCGATGCCATGCCCCAGCTACGGAGACGCCTAATAACAGCAATGGCAGCCAGTTACCCGGACATACATATTCCCCAGGCCGCCTTCTGCACCTTTGGATCTTGGGTTGGCTCCGACCGAGACGGCAATCCTTCCGTTACACCAGAGATCACCTGGCGCACCGCCTGTTATCAACGTCAACTGATGCTTGAGCGCTATGTCAGTGCCGTTCAAGACCTCAGAGATCAACTAAGCATCTCCATGCAATGGAGTCAGGTAAGTACTCCACTGTTGGAGTCGCTGGAGATGGACCGGCTTCGCTTCCCCGAGGTTTACGAGGAACGGGCAGCCCGCTATCGCCTCGAACCTTATCGCTTGAAACTCAGCTATACCCTTGAGCGGTTAAAGCTCACTCAGCAACGAAATCAGCAACTAGCAGAAGCAGGCTGGCAGACCCCGCCAGAAGGACTAAATACCAGCAGCAACGCAACCAACCCAGGAGAAGCTCTCCACTACAGATCAGTTGCAGAATTCAAAAGCGACCTTGAACTGATTCGCAACAGTCTGGTCAGCACAGATCTGAGCTGTGAACCTCTAGACACCCTGCTAACGCAGGTACATATTTTTGCTTTCTCATTAGCCAGCCTCGACATCCGCCAGGAAAGCAATCGCCATAGCGATGCCCTCGACGAATTAACCCGCTATCTGAACCTTCCCAAGGCCTATGGCGACATGAACGAGCAAGAACGGATGCAGTGGTTAATAGAAGAACTACAAACCCGCCGACCACTTATCCCCTCTGCAGTGGTCTGGTCACCCAGTACATCAGAAACGGTGGCGGTGTTTCGCATGCTGCACCGACTGCAAGAAGAATTCGGCAGTCGAATCTGCCGTACTTATGTGATCTCAATGAGTCACACCGCCTCCGATCTACTGGAGGTACTACTGCTCGCCAAGGAAGCTGGCCTCGTTGATCCCACATCTAAACAGGCGGACCTGCTTGTAGTCCCCCTATTCGAGACCGTAGAAGATCTGCAACGAGCTCCAGCAGTAATGGAGGAAGTATTCCAGGCGCCTATCTACCGCAATTTGCTCCCCCGTGTTGGCGAGCAGGTCCAACCTCTGCAGGAGTTAATGCTCGGCTATTCAGATAGCAATAAAGACTCTGGTTTTCTCTCCAGCAATTGGGAGATTCATCAAGCCCAGATTGCCTTGCAAGACCTAGCTAGCCGTCATGGTGTAGCCCTACGTCTATTCCATGGCCGCGGTGGCTCGGTCGGCAGAGGAGGTGGCCCGGCCTACCAAGCAATCCTGGCCCAACCAAGCGGCACCCTGCGCGGCCGCATCAAGATCACCGAGCAAGGAGAAGTCCTGGCATCTAAATACAGCCTGCCGGAACTAGCGCTTTACAACCTAGAAACTTTCACTACAGCGGTACTGCAAAACAGCCTGGTAACAAATCAGCTCGATGCCACACCAAGCTGGAACCAACTAATGACCAGATTGGCCGGCCGCTCGCGTGAGCACTATCGAGCCCTCGTCCACGACAACCCAGATCTAGTGGCCTTTTTCCAACAGGTCACGCCGATAGAAGAAATCAGCAAATTGCAAATCTCCAGCCGTCCTGCTAGACGCAAAAGTGGCGCCAAAGACCTCTCTAGCCTTAGGGCTATCCCCTGGGTATTCGGCTGGACGCAGAGTCGCTTCCTGCTGCCGAGCTGGTTTGGCGTAGGCACAGCCTTAGCCGCAGAAGTTGAATCAGATGCTGATCAGCTCGACCTTCTGCGCAGACTGCATCAGCGGTGGCCTTTCTTTCGGATGTTGATCTCCAAGGTAGAGATGACCCTTTCGAAAGTGGACCTAGAGCTAGCCCATCACTACATGATCAGTCTTGGCAGCAAAGATTACCGTGATGCTTTTGATCTCATCTTCGAGACCATCTCAGCGGAATACAACCTCACTAGACGGTTGGTATTAGATATCACCGGACATTCAAGATTGCTTGGGGCCGATCCTGCACTGCAGCAATCAGTAGATCTTCGCAATCGCACGATCGTGCCACTAGGTTTCCTTCAAGTAGCACTGCTGCGCCGACTACGTGATCAGAATCGACAACCGCCAATGAGCGAGGCTCCACTAACCGAAGGCGATGGTCGCACCTACAGCCGCAGCGAGCTGCTACGCGGTGCATTACTCACCATCAATGGCATAGCCGCAGGCATGCGCAATACCGGCTGAAAATACCTTGCTCGCCTTTAGACAACAGCATGGTCCGCCCCAACTCCCTTCCGGCTTCATGCTGGAAAGTCAACAAACTCCCAATCCTGCTGACCTCAACAAACTGCTCTCTCGCTGCCGAGAAGCCACTCACACTCCAAAGCAATGGGTCCTGGCCTTTGAGCGCAGTGTTTGGCATCTAAGCATTTTTGAGCAAGCAACTGGAAACCTTGCTGGCTTCGTACGCGCCACAAGCGACCACGGCCTAAATGCCAACCTCTGGGATCTCGTTGCGCAACCAGGCGAACTGCAAGAACATTTGCTTGCAGTCCTGGTAGATCAAGCTATTGATACTCTGTGCCGAACCCTGCCCGGTTGCAGCATCTCAGTACTGGCTCCGGCCATAACCCTCAAAACATTGAAGGCTCAAGGATTCATCATTGACCCTGATGGAATCCGAGCCATGACTTATAGGCTCCGCTAACCGGTGGAACCTAATAGAAATACGAGCATGGAGGGACTCGAACCCCCGACCCTCAGAACCGGAATCTGATGCTCTATCCAACTGAGCTACATGCCCACAGATGTCGGCTTGATGCCGCTGTATGAGAGCAACTCTCGAGCCCTCTCAATCAAGGTACCTTAACCACAAGCCGCTCCAAAAACGATTCGGCTTCACCAGCTCGAACTCCAGTGTTACCGCAATTACAGCCGACTTGAGCTGGAATTGACGGACAATCGACTGCTGGTCATCGGAGCAAACGGTATCGGCAAATCAAACCTTCTTGAAGCTGTGGAGCTGCTCGGCAGCCTGCGCTCGCATCGCGCCAGCAGCGATCAAGACCTGATCTACTGGGGAGAGTCCCGTGCGCTGTTACGTGCCACCGCTGATGAAAGTGAAAAACTAGAACTGGAATTGCGACGACAAGGCGGCCGTCAAGCACGCCGCAACGGCAAATTGCTTACACGCCAAATGGATCTAATCGGTCCACTCCGTTGCGTGGGCTTCAGTGCTCTTGATCTTGATCTGGTTCGAGGAGAACCTGCCCTGCGGCGTCAGTGGCTTGATCGAGTGGTGCAGCAACTGGAGCCGATCTATGCCGAACTGATCAGTCGTTACAACAAACTGCTGCGTCAGCGCAGCCAGTTATGGCGCCAATGGCGTCATGGCTCCATTGAAGAGCGCAATTCACTGCTAGATGCCTTCGATGTGCAGATGGCTTTAGTAAGCACACGCATTCATCGACGTCGCAATCGAGCTCTAGCGCGCCTTCAGCCACTAGCAACCCGATGGCAAGAGAGCCTCAGTAAGAACAACGAGAAGCTGCGACTCGCCTACCAGCCTGGCAGCCAACTAGAAGGAGAGGAAGCAGAAGAACCCTGGCGATTAGCAATCGAAGCGCAGCTCCTAAACCAGCGCGCCGAGGAAGAACGATTAGGAAGCTGCCGCGTGGGACCTCATCGCGACGAGGTGAAATTACTGCTCAACGATTCAGAAGCGCGCCGCTTCGGCTCAGCTGGTCAGCAACGAACAGTAGTGCTGGCACTAAAACTTGCCGAACTAGAACTCGTAGGAGAACTCTGCGGTGAACCCCCTCTGCTGTTACTTGATGACGTTCTTGCGGAATTGGATCCCGTTAGACAATTGCTGCTACTCGAGGCTGTAGGCCAAAAGCACCAATGCCTTGTTAGCGCAACCCATCTAGATGGCTTCCAGGGTGAATGGCAGGCGCAATCACAAATTATCGAAGTGGGATCTTTAAGACCATCAGATGTCGTCGGTTAAGGTAGCGGGCTAATTTTTTATTGCCTTGATAGAGCGAAACCTGTCGTGCCTGCATCCCAACCCAGGATGGGATGACATCAGCCACCAAGAACCAACAAGCTCCGTCAATCACAGCGCCACCGACATGGTGGGCAAGCACTGCATTCTTGAGCTTTACGACTGCGATCAAACCAAGCTCAATGACGAAGCCTTTGTAAGAACCACGATCACAACTGCAGCAAAACGTGCTGGTGCCACGCTTCTCAATCTGATCACCCACCGATTCGAACCTCAGGGGGTCACTGGGCTTGCCCTTCTAGCTGAATCTCATATCTCCATACACACCTGGCCTGAAAACGGCTATGCGGCTGTTGATGTATTCACCTGCGGTGATCAAACGATGCCAGAACAAGCTTGCGAGCTACTGCGCCAGGAACTTGGCGCCAAAAGCCATGCCCTAAAGAGCTTCCAACGGGAAACACCTGCAGCTCTAGCTAGCGCATCACGAAATCCAAAGAATTAACTGACTAGCCACCTGCTGAATCCACTCAACTGACTCGTTAGAGGTTTGTGGGGAGGAGATAGTCAGGGGTTGTAGTTCTGATGATCAGCTGTTCGTTATTCACTAACTTGCAATGAAGTTCCGTTCCGTAGGGCTAACGGCATTCGAGACAGTGATATTTAGCTAAACTTATGAGTGTCACAATATAATATTTAGAGTGAATGATAGTTCATGAAAGAGGGTAGGCTTTTCATGGAATATCATTCACTCTAAAATGAAACGAATACTCGCCCTGTCCTTAATGGGACTAGGATCGCTAGCGCCTCTACTCGCCATGCCTTCTCAAGCTCAAGCTTCGCCTGAGAAGGCACATGTAAAGATATTTAATTATGATCTTGAGGATCTTTATGACGTCAAAGCCGTCAAGGATGGTTCACTATATGACGTCAAAATAATTGTTGATGAAAACTGTGACAGCAATTCTAATATCTGTTTGCATTCAGTCAGGGCATATATAGACGGGAAGGAGACGCCTATTAAGGCAATCAAAAATGAAGGTGGAGGCAGGCTATCAATTAAAGCAATAACAGAGCTTGGGGAAATAGTTGATGTAAAAGGAATTGACAACAATGGGAACAAGATCGACGTGAAGGGTTTGCTCGCGAACAATTCCTTAATTCATAACGTCAAGGCAATACATGCCGACGATTCCATTTCGCCTGTAAAAGGATACGACAAGGACGGCAAGCTCTACCATATAAAAGTACTCACAGCCTCCGAAAACGTAGCCAACTCGGTCAACGGAGTTGAGTACATAGGTGATGTCAAGGCCATCTCAATCAATTAGTTTGCCAAGGTTAATGCCTGGCAGACTGCCTACAAACATTGCCGCCTCATGCTTCTAAGCATGAGGCGGCATCAAGTTGCACTGAAGTTCCACAGGGCAGATGAAACAAAGGATGTTGACGTGCAGTTTTGGCACTCGAACTTAAGGAATAGATGCATTAATTAATACCAAGAAATTGATAGTTGGCTCTGCAATGCAGATCAATTTATGTCGGCTTAGTTATTAACCAATAGCACATATAAATGAGCATTTGGACGCCACAAAGATGCTAGGAATCGGATAATATAAAGCAGTTCAAGCATGCGAGTAGGCAAAAGAAAATCCCCTTTAATGACAGGGGATTTTCCTTAGTCAAGGCCTGGGGAAAGAGTGGGGATGCCACGGAATTTTGCCAAGCATAGTGCCAGATCGTTGCTCAACTGATTTCCTAAATACTGAAACAAGGCCACCGACTGCACCCGATAGAACTTTTCATGAGAGCTCTTGTTCGAACAGTGCATTGTTGCCGTCGTCATTAAAAGTAGTCATGGGTTTGAAGACAATAGGTGTCTTTAGTAGGTATGTAAAAAATTAAACTCTTGGTGAAGCAGTTCACTGATAAGGCTGTTGCGATGAGGATGGGTCTCTTGCCTCAGATTGCTCAAGGCTTCTTCTAATCTAATTGCGATTAGAATTCACCTCTTACCCAGCGCATAAGCAATTCATCTTGCTCTTTCTCCTCCTCAGGCGTATCGGGCTCGTCAAAGTCAATTCCACCTGCTATTCCATTCAAGCTTGTCAATGCAAGTTCCTCATCAATGAGTTCACTATTGGGTTGTGTGCTATTAAAAGTAGTCATGATTTTGAAGTTGATAGTGTGTGTAATACCGAAGACTTAACTGCCTCCGATGCACATACCATCGCTTTTTCTCAGCCGAAATGGCGTTGATCTAGAGCAAACATATCTGTGAGCTAGCTCACATCTGCTGAGATCAAAGTAATAGCCACAAAATAAATCAGGGCC
Source organism: uncultured cyanobacterium (assembly GCA_913047395.1). Taxonomy (GTDB): domain Bacteria; phylum Cyanobacteriota; class Cyanobacteriia; order PCC-6307; family Cyanobiaceae; genus Prochlorococcus. The sequence continues at coordinate 35,096 of CAJWUF010000003.1, read as the reverse complement.
CTAACCAACTTCTCACCAACTCTCACTCAGCTCTAATGCAAATAGCATGATTGGCATCACAGCTTTCTGTGATCTGGCTCAAAAAACTAGAACCACTCGACTCTTGGCGCTGCTAGGAATCAACTCCGCTAACGCATTCATTTCAACGCTATGAGCAAAAAATGCTTTACAAGAAGGGGGTCAAGAAACTTTCTATGCCGGCATTCATTTACCAGCGCCACTATCAGCTTGAATACTTCGATTGAGCTTGCCGCTAACTAACCCTTCTAAGTCGAGGCTTACCGAGGTAAAACCAAGGGCAAGAAAATGACCTACAACTTCCATACGATCAAGATCAAGCAGTAACTCCTCAATCCGATCAGCCGGCACTTCGATCCGAGCCGCCAGGCCATGGCATCGCACCCGCACCTCAGGGAAACCATTTGTTCTTAACCAGGCTTCTGCTAAGCCAACCTGTTGCAAACGTTGAGCGCTGATGCTGTTGCCATAGGGAAAACGTGAGGCCAGACAGGGCTGAGCTGGCTTATCCCACCAAGGGAAGCCAAGAGCCCGTGAAATCTGGCGCACAGCTGCTTTGTCAATCTCAAGCTCAACAAGAGGAGATCGCACACCTACCTGACGGGCCGCGTCAATCCCTGGTCGATGCTCATCAAGGTCGTCGCGATTCACCCCGTCCACCACCTGTACTCCACCTGCCGCTTTTGCAATCACTCCTAGATGCCGATGTAATTCCCGCTTACAAGCAAAACAGCGATCTACGGGATTTTTTCTGTAAGCCGGATCTTCCAATTCACTGGTTACACATTCATGGTGGCGAATATCAATCCAGGCCGCCTGTTGGCGGGCTTCTTCTAAAAGATAAGGAGCAAGCGCAGGAGAAACTCCTGTCACAGCAAAAGCGTTAAAACCAAGTTGTTCACGTGCAATCGCCGCCACTAGCGCACTATCAACTCCACCGGAGTAGGCCACACAAACACGAGCCAGACTGGCAAGACACTCCCGCAACAACTGCAGCTGGGTCTGCTCCCGCTCTGGCAAAGGTTCCAACTGACGAAACACCGCTACTCCAGCCGTCCCCACAAATACCTACTCAGCCTATCGACCTCGTTAAGCTCAAACCCTAGAGGAACCGTCCATGGCTTCGCAGGCGGCAGCATCTGAAAAATCCAAAGATAAAAAGGCAGCAAAGAGCAGCAAAGGTCGTGGGATTGGCATCGCCACCGCCGCCGAAAGCAATGAACGCAGCCATGGTCAACTACATGTCTATGACGGAGAAGGGAAAGGCAAAAGCCAAGCCGCACTTGGCGTTGTACTGCGCACTATCGGTCTTGGCATCTGCGAGCAACGACGAACCAGGGTGCTGCTGCTGCGGTTTCTAAAAGGCCCTGGCCGCGCCTACGACGAAGACGCTGCGATCGAGGCACTGCAACAAGGCTTCCCACATCTGATCGATCAAGTGCGCACAGGCCGTGGTGAATTTTTCATCGCCGAGGAAGCTACCCCATTTGATCGCCAAGAAGCACAACGAGGCTGGGATATAGCCAAAGGAGCTATTGCCAGCGCACTCTATTCAGTAGTAGTGCTTGATGAACTCAATCCCGTGCTGGATCTGGGCCTACTAGCTGTTGAAGATGTGGTGCACACACTCAGCAACCGACCTGATGGCATGGAGATCATCGTCACCGGTCGGGCTGCCCCACGAGCTCTGGTGCAGGTGGCAGATTTGCATTCCGAAATGCGCGCACATCGTCGTCCTAAACCTGAGGATGGCAGTGTCATTCCCTTCAAGTCCACCGGAGGCATTGAGATCTACACAGGTGAAGGCAAAGGCAAATCCACCAGTGCCCTAGGCAAAGCCCTACAGGCCATTGGTCGCGGAATCAGCCAAGACAAAAGCCATCGGGTGTTGATCCTGCAATGGCTTAAAGGAGGCAGTGGCTACACCGAGGATGCCGCCATTGCAGCCCTACGTGAAAGTTACCCCCACCTAGTGGATCATCTTCGCTCTGGTCGTGATGCCATCGTCTGGCGAGGGCAACAGCAACCGATCGATTATGTGGAAGCAGAACGAGCTTGGGAAATCGCCAGGGCCGCCATCGCAAGTGGGCTTTATAAAACTGTCATCCTCGATGAACTCAATCCAAGCGTGGATCTCGAGCTATTACCTGTAGAGCCCATTGTTCAGACCCTGCTCCGCAAGCCAGCTGAAACCGAAGTGATCATTACTGGTAGATGCAAAAACCAACCTGCCTACTTCGACCTAGCAGGCGTTCACTCAGAAATGGTGTGCCACAAGCACTATGCAGAGCAGGGCGTAGACCTAAAGCGAGGCGTTGATTACTGAACAACTGCTTAAACGCAAAATGTTCAAACCCACTGAAATCAACACCTATAAAGAAAGGCGAACATCTCAAAGCAATGGTTGATCTAGTGGCATGACTATCGCTCCTACAGCAGCTCACTAGCCCACTCAATAGCGAGGTAATGAGCTATCAACCTGCTGAGCCCAAGCATCAATGCCACCAGTCACATTGATGCCTTCGATGCCATGGCTCTTGAGAGTGACAAGAGCTTGCTGCGCACGACCACCCAACTTGCAATAAACAAATAGTCGGCGACCAGAGGTCAACTCTCGAACCTGCTCTATTGCCTCACCACTTTCAATCTTATTGAGCGGGATCAATTCCGCACCATCAATAAAGGCAATCTCAGCCTCATGGGGATTGCGCACATCCAGCAGCACAAAATCCTCGGCACTACTATCGAGCAAAGACTTCAAACCCTGAACTGAAATACTCTCCACGGCAAAGTCCTTCCCTTTAGTTGATGCATGGCCACCAAGGCCACAAAAATCTTGGTAGTCAATTAGCTCGCTAATTACAACTCTTGGTTGACTACAACACAGCTTCATCTCCCGAAAATTCATCGCCAGGGCATCAACAATCAACAGGCGACCGCTCAAGGTAGTGCCGATACCAGTAATGATTTTTATCACCTCCGTTGCTTGAATTAAACCGATCAATCCAGGAAGTACACCCATCACGCCACCTTCAACGCAAGAAGGAACCAAGCCAGCTGGCGGCGGCTCAGGCACCAGATCGCGATAATTAGGGCTCTGCGCATCAAGGTTGAACACGGTTGCCTGGCCTTCAAAACGATGAATCGATCCGTAAATATTTGGCTTACCTAAAAGCACACAAGCGTCATTCACTAAGTAACGGCTAGGGAAATTATCCGTGCAGTCACAAACAATGTCGTACGGCTGAATAATCTCGAGGGCGTTGTCTGAGGTGAGCGCCTTCTCATAAACATCCACTTGGCAATTGGGATTGATTTCGAGGATGCGCGCCCTAGCTGAGCCCGTTTTCAGTTGCCCCACCCAGCTAGTGCCATGAATCACCTGCCGCTGAAGATTGGAGAGCTCAACAACATCGAAATCAATAATTCCGATATGACCCACACCAGCAGCAGCCATATAAAGCAATAGCGGCGATCCGAGCCCGCCACTACCTACGCACAAAACAGAAGCCTTCTTGAGTCGCTTTTGGCCCGTTATGCCCACCTCGGGCAGGATGAGGTGCCTTGAAAAACGCGCCACCTCATCGGGATTCAGATCAACATCTCGGGTGTCGTCAAGACCCATGGCAGGAGGGCGCATTAAGTCATCGCCTTACCTACTGTCCCAAACAAGCCACCTCATGCTGCTGATCAGACTGAACACCTGTTAGCCACCAAGCGCGCACGTTGCCAGAGCCGGCAACGATCACCATTAATGCAGGAAAGACAGCCCAGCGATGGTCCGCAGGCGAAGGAACTGCTTCCCCGCCAGGATGAGAATGAGCGCTGCCCAACACCCGCCAACTTCGCTCTCTAGCAAAGCGTTGAGCCTGCAACTGTTCACGGGGATCTAAAGCAAAGCGATGCTTCCGTGACAGCAAAGAGCTATCGAAAAGATCCGGATCTCCTGAAACTTCAGGAAAAGATGACATCCCTGCCACCCACGTATTGCAACAGGGCCATATCAGCCGAACACACCAGATGTTGCCACCTTGATAAGTATGGGAATCCTGTTGATCACCCAATAAAAGAGCACAACCTTCCAATGGTGCAACTGTCAACAAACTGCGACGAAGAACCATTAGGCAATTAGGATCAAACTGCAACAGGCCTGGCATAACAAAGGTCCTTTCGATACGCTCAACGCAGATTTGCCATCGGTTTCGTGTACATGAGCGACATCAACACCGTGACAAACGAACAATCCAACACTGACAAGACCCCCGTGAACAGCGTTGAAAACGCAACTGAAGAGATCAATTTCTCTGAGCGCTACAGCGATGCAGTTAGCAAAGTCAATGAGACCCTAAACAAGCTCGATTGGAGCCAGATGGGCCGTATTGGCAAAGTTCTGGGTATTTTCGCAGCTGTGATCATTGCCCAGGTACTGATCAAGGGGGTAATGGACACGATCAACTTGCTACCGGTAGTACCTGGATTACTTGAATTGCTAGGCGTTGTGATGGTGGGTCAGTGGAGCTGGCAGAACCTCACCACTAGCGAGAAGCGCACTGCTCTGGGGGAGAGGATTGATAGTCTCCGTAAAGAATATCTAGGTTCTACAACTGGAAAGGCTTCTGCCACCACGAAGGAATAATTACTGAGCTAGAAATTTAATTCCTAACTTCTTCTTTGAAGCTGTCAGGACATATCCATAAATGCCAATCTTTTCAAGATTGAAATGCATTGCTGTTTATATCCTCCACCAAATAAGTTGGCGTGATTAAGCAAGTGATAAAGGTTGTAGATCTCAACCCTAGAACTGGCTCCTGACGACAATGGCAATACATCTGCATAAGCGGAATAGAAGTCTTCCCTAAAGCCGCCGAATAATTTTGTCATCGCTAAATCAACTTCCCGATCAGCCCACCACGTAGCAGGATCTAGCAAAACACCTCGACCATCGACTAGAACGTTGGCATTGCCACTCCAAAGATCACCATGCACAAGACTTGGGCTTGGTTGGTGGCGGTCTAACCAGGGGATTAACGCGTAGAGAATTGGCTCCACATCGGCCAGATTTAGGCCCCATCGAGCTGCCTCTATTAGCTGTGGACGCAAACGCAGCGTCACGAAACACTCACCCCAGCTTTCACGCCACCCCCCCGGCTGAGAACCGGCACCAATAAACCCATCCATCTGCCAACCAAAGCTTCCAGGATTTGCCGCGGCAGAGGCTTGATGTAGAAGGGCTAATCCACTACCCAGGGAGTCCTGATTTCCAGCTCGAAAATCCAACCAAGGCAACAGCAATACCGCTTCGCCGCAGACTTCATCAACGCTCAAGGGTTCAGGCACCTCCAACAACATCGGATCGGCCCAGGCCTTTAAAGCCTTTAGCCCCTCAGCTTCGATTTTGAACATAGAAAGAGCGTCTGGCCCCCCGGTTTTGGCAAACAGTTGCTGACCATCCGCCAACTGCAAACGCCAGGCCTGATGAATGCATCCACCTGCCACGCAATCAACTTCAACTAGTACAGCGCCTGCTAGTGGTCCTTGAGCTGCCACCAAGCCCCGCCGCAAAAGCTCGTTCATACATATCTCTCCAGGTCTTGCCAGCATGATCCGATGGCAGAAGACTCGGTGATCGTGATCGGGGGAGGCATTGCCGGGCTAACGGCAGCAGCCCTATTAGCGAAAGAAGGACTACCCGTCACCTTGGTGGAAGCCCACCATCAACCTGGGGGATGCGCAGGCACCTTCAAGCGCGGTCCTTATACCTTTGAAGTTGGTGCTACCCAAGTTGCAGGACTTGAACCCGGCGGTAGCCATGAACGCATTTACAGGCATCTAGAACTGCCCTTACCAGCCGCCAAGCTCCTTGATCCAGCTTGCGTAGTCGATCTGGCCGACGGGTCCACTCCTATTCAGCTCTGGCATGATCCCAAGCGCTGGGAACAGGAATGGCGATATCAATTCCCAGGCAGTGAATCATTTTGGGCCCTAACTGCCTATCTACACCAAAGCAACTGGGCCTTTGCCGGTCGTGATCCGGTACTACCACCACGCAACTCTTGGGACCTAGCCCAAACGCTTCAGGCGCTGCGTCCGGCCACACTGACCTCAGGGCTACTGATGAGCAGCCTGACAGTGGCAGATCTGTTGAAGCTATGCGGCTGTGCACATGATCAGCGCCTTCGACAATTCCTAGACCTTCAGCTAAGGCTCTATTCGCAAGAGCCGCTCAATCGCACTGCGGCACTCTATGGAGCCACTGTGCTGCACATGGCACAAGCACCACTTGGGCTCTGGCATCTGCAGGGATCAATACAAAAACTAAGTGTTGATCTAACCGCTGCTCTGAAAAAAAATGGCGCCCAAATATTGTTACGTCATCGAGTGGTTGGCCTGAAAGTCCTAACAAAGGACAGGTGTTGGCAAGTGGGCATCAAGTGCCCCAATGGCAAGGACTTAGAACTCAATGCATCGGATGTGGTTTGCAGCCTGCCACCTCAATGCCTGAACTGGCTGATGCCATCAGGAACAGGCATGCCCAATGCCTACCGCCAAAGGCTGATGCAACTGCCTAAACCAAGTGGAGCGCTGGTTTTCTACGGAGCCATCTGTCGGAGCGCCCTGCCTGACGACTGTCCTGTACATCTTCAAAGGGCCGCCAATCGGCCCGGATCTCTGTTCCTATCAATCAGCCGCGAGGGAGATGGCCGTGCTCCCGCAGGTCAAGCCACACTGATCGCCAGTGTGTTTACCGCCACGGCTGATTGGTGTGAATTGCCTGAGCATGTCTATCAAGAACGCAAACAACATGCCCTGCTAGAGATCCGCCAAATACTTGAACAATGGCTAGATCTGACTCCAGAAGATTGGCAGCATCAAGAACTGGCAACCCCAAAGAGCTTTGCAAACTGGACCGGTCGCCCTATGGGAATTGTTGGTGGCCTCGGGCAGCATCCATCACAATTCGGACCATTCGGACTGGCAAGCCGTACTCCAATCCAAGGACTCTGGCTCTGTGGTGATTCAATTCACCCTGGTGAAGGCACCGCAGGGGTGAGTCTTTCGGCGCTAATGGCATGTCGCCAGCTCATGGCTCAGCGGGGGAATCAGCTGCGTGTGGCGGCTTGAAGTCGTCACCGGGATCAATCAAAAAACTACGCCGTAGTGCCTGGGTACGTTCCAGTTCAACCTGTAATTGAGACCAACTTCCCTCCATCACAGCCGCCTCAAGCTGCTCCAAGCTCCAGCGATAGGCAGCCAATCCACGCAGTATCGCCTCAGTGTTAGTCGCAGCCATAGCTGTCCCTAACTGAGGATTACCCCCTCCAACCCTGGTGGTATCAGCAAAGCCACTAGAAGAAAGCAGCCGAGCCAGTTCAGCCACAGCAGGGTCATGCTCTTCCCCTACTGTCCGCAACAACGCAGCACTAACCAGCACTGGGAGATGGGAAATCAATGCCACCGCCTGATCATGATTCGCCGCATCCGCCGTAAGCCAATGACTGCCTAAAGACACTGCCAATCGACGCACTATCTCAAGCGCCTCAGGATCAGTTTGCTTATCAGGTGTCGCCACCCAAGGGCGATGCTCAAACAAACCTCTCAACCCAGCTTCCACACCTGCTTCAGCGGTACCTGCCATCGGATGGCTAGCAACAAATCGCGGATGAAGATCACGCCAAACTTCTAAAACAGGCATCTTCACTGAACCCACATCAGTCACTACAGCAGCAGCAGGCAAGGACTGAAGAAGAGTCGGATCAGGATCAAGCAACTGGGCCAAAGGCAGCGCCAAGATCACCAGATCACAATCCGCAAGGATTCCCATATCGGTACTCACCTGCTGCGCCAGGCCCCTTGCACGAGCTCGATCGGCAGTACTAGAGCGATGCACCAGACCGTGCACCTGCCAACCAAGCGCCTGTAGGTCCAACCCAAGGGAGCCACCGATCAAACCCAGCCCTACGATTCCGACGCAAGCTGACGGCTTTTTGTTCTGCTCCATCCCTACTGATCTCACACCTGCATTCCATGTTGATCGGTCGATCAACATTGATCGTTCTCTTACTTAACGACTTCCTAAGCTCTGCCAATGCTGGAAGCCCGCACTCATAAGCAGCTCAAGCACCTACTGCTGCGGCACTCCTCACCCTGGCCCCATCACCTCACACTGAGCCGCCTCGTTGCCCGCAGTCTGAGACGCCAGGATCACACCCTGATCCAACTCGAGCCAAGCAGCAAAGACCTCTGGTGGCTTGCTCTACTTGTTCCTCTCTGCCTAGAGACAAATAAGGCAGTGCTGATTCTTTCCGAGCAGCAGCGGCGGAGACTGTTGAAGGTAGAGCTGCCACTGCTGCAATCAGAAGGCTTCCAGCTCGCTTGCTGGGAAGGAGCCGTTCCTCCTTCTGGGAATCAACTCTGGCTGATGAACCCGATTGAGCTGATTGAAGCGCACCAGCAGGGGCACCTCAAATCCAGGCAATTAATCATTCCAGAAGCTGAACACCTAAGTACTCGACTTAGGGCTGCGATGGCCTTATCGATCACACCTCACGACTGGGAGCAATTACGACGAGCACACCCTTCTGCAGACGCTTCTCTGATGCAGCTGCACGAACGAATAAGCCGCAGCTTATTTACACATGCCACCCGCATTGATGCTCAGGTGCGACTAGATGGCAGTGAAATCATGGCCCTCAAAGACCTGATGAGACTTCTAGGCCCCTCACCATCACCATGGCCTGCACTACTAAAAACCGATAGCCGTTTCTGGGCAAGCTGGGCCGAACTCGATCACAAACTGCTGCAGTGGAGATGGCATTTAGAACCACTCGAACCTCTCCAAAATCTTCCTGGCTTACTACGAGACCAACCAACTGTCCTGCTGACGGGATCAAAACCCAAAGATCTCGTTAGAGCTGAATTAGACGCTGCAGAATTTCCCGCCACAGTTGTGGCCACATTGAGCGAACCCAACCTGCAAGAACCAATACCCCTTTTTGCGCCACGTCGACAACCACTACCAAATACGGAAATCTATGCAGAGCATCTGCTTGATCAATGCCGACGACTGATCTTGGGGCGTAAAAACATCAGTGTGGTGTTACTGAACGATCAACAACTCCGCCATCAACTCACCAGTGAGTTGGCAGCTGAATTTGGCCGAAGGGTCGTTCATGAAACCACCGCTCCGGAATCCAATGGGGTCATCTGTTGCCGCTGGGCCTGGTGGCTTGAGCACCACGAACAACTGCCACTGCCAGAACAAATAATCGTGGCTCTACTGCCCCTAGCCAGCGTGGAATCACCTCTAACTGCAGCACGAGTGGAATGTCTGAAGCATCAGGGTCGCGACTGGTTCCGCGACCTTCTCTTACCAGAAGCCCTAAGCCTGCTAGCTCCAGCGGTAGATCCACTCCGAAAAAGTCAAGGACGACTTGCAATCCTCGATGGACGTATAAGGGGACGAAGCTGGGGTAAACACGTACTACGTGCGCTCGAACCCTGGACACCCCTGCAACGCCTATTACCGGATTAAGCGAACTACTCTTTAACAAGCCAACACCAACGAGGACGGCCATGGGTGAAGCCCGACGTAGATCCGATCAGGGCCTGGCACCACGCCAAACAAAATCCCAAAAAGATGACTCCCCCAGGATCTTTGCCTGGCTTCCCATCACCCATAAGCAAAAAGATCAGTTTTATGCAATCACTACCCGTGGAGCCTGGATTGGTATGGGATTGATGGTGGTTTATTGGATCGTGGGACGCTTTGTGGGCCCAGCGGCAGGGTGGTGGGGCCCCTCTGATGTCAGGTAACAAAACCTGGTTCAAAGAAGATCACGACAACCATCCCCCGCCGCTGCCTTCACCAACAAACCCAAGAACTACTTTGAGCTTCTTGGGTTGTCATTTTGGGGAACGTAACTAGGCAGCTTCAGACGCCGAACTCACAGCAGGCTTTGCAGACGCGGTGCGCGCTGCAGCCGCCAAAGGGCGCATGGAATTAGCAGTCACCTCAGTCCCCTCAGTGAGTTTCTGGCGTACCAGAACTTCAATCTGCTCCTTGGCTTCTGAATTCTGCTCAAGCCAAGTAATCGTGTTATCACGTCCCTGACCGATGTTGTCACCCTCGTAGCTATACCAGGCGCCTTTGCGCGTAACGACACCGGTTTCTTCCGCTAAATCAAGCAAACAACCCAGAGTGCTAATTCCACGACCAAAAAGGATGTCGAATTCAGCGATACGGAACGGAGGAGCAACCTTGTTCTTGGCCACCTTCACCTTGGCTCGGATGCCATATTCCTCTGTGCCGCGCTTAAGCGTCTGAATACGACGAATATCGAGCCGTACAGAGGCATAAAACTTAAGAGCATTACCACCAGTAGTGGTCTCCGGATTGCCGTATGTGACTCCAATCTTGAGGCGCAACTGGTTGAGGAAAATGACGGTGCAGCCTGATTTACCGATATTGCCAGTGATCTTGCGCATCGCCTGACTCATCAGACGAGCCTGGCTACCTACAGCCAAATCGCCCATCTCCCCTTCGATCTCAGCCCGGGGAGTGAGCGCAGCAACTGAATCCACAACGACGATGTCAACAGCAGCTGAGCGAACAAGCTGATCAACAATCTCTAAAGCCATCTCCCCCGTATCCGGCTGCGATACCAGTAGGTTCTCTATATCGACTCCTAAAGAGGCTGCGTAGAGCGGATCAAGCGCATGCTCGGCATCTACAAAAGCCGCTACGCCGCCACGGCGCTGCACCTCAGCGATGGCATGCAGAGTGAGGGTCGTTTTACCAGAACTCTCCGGTCCATACACCTCTACAACTCGACCTTTCGGGTAACCGCCACCAAGGGCAAGATCAAGGGTTAGCGCTCCTGTCGAGATGGTCTCAACCCGCATCCGAGAGGCATCCCCCAGACGCATAATTGAACCCTTGCCAAAATTACGCTCGATCTGGCCAAGCACCAAATTAAGAGCCTTATCACGCTCTCCCGAAGGTTGCTCAGTCTGACGGGAGCCAGGGCTAGAGGATTGGACTACTTTCACGTCAACTGACATGGCAATGGTGAATAAAGGAGAACACGGGTAACGGCGACTGCTGGCCTAGACGGAGCAAAAAGCACTGCGGCAGAGCTGACGGACACCAACCAAAAGGTCCAATGCCACCACAACCACAAACCGTCCCAGGTAGTACAAGCGTACGCTAGCGGATCAAGGCCAGCTCGCCAAGGGTGCCGCCAAGGCTTCTGGCTCCAGCAAGCGAATGCCCATGGGCAGAGCAAAACAATCCTCTGGCTTGAGATAACCCCAGCTCGCCAAATAACAAGGCAAAGAGGACAGTCCGGGCGTAGAGAGGACCGTCTCGAGGGTGGCGCGACGGTCCTCCACGAAACCGCGAAGAGGTCGCTCCGCGACTAATCGCAACAGCACCTCAGGCTTGCTACCAGACTCATGGCCATATAGCCCTTTTGGCATGAGTTGAAAGCAATTCAACAGCTCAGCCGTGAACTCGGCCCCCTTAGTCGTGAGAACCGCCCAGTCGACCCCTTCATCTTGAAGGCGACCCAGGCGCTCAACCACACCAGGGAAAGGGCGGTGGAGCGCCAACCAAACCAACCGATCGGAAGCCACCGCCCTACGCCGCACATGCTCCAAGGCTTCCTGCAACTGAGCTGGTCGCCACCCCCAGACCTCCAAAGCCTGCTGAGATCGCAAGGGGTAATCCGCCGAGAAAGCCTTGACTCCCCGCTGCAGCAAGGGCCCATCAGAGCGCAACAGTTCTGCAGCTAGCAGCACCATCTCCCAACCTTGATGGATCCAGGGCCTAAGCAAGCGAAAAGCTTCAGGAACCAACTCAGGCAACGGTTCAGGACCAAAGTCTCCACCCACTAGCTCCATACAAGCTTGGCGCGCACTCCACCAGTACTCGCCCATCCCATCGATGATGACCCCATCGAAATCGAAAACCAACAAAGGGCGAGAATTCACCAAAGTCTTGAAAAACTGGGCCGCTAGGATTCGAACCTAGGAATAGCGAGACCAAAACCCGCTGCCTTACCACTTGGCCACGGCCCATTGATCCAGTTCATCAGCCTCAAAGAGTTGACTTCACTGGAATCCAAATAGTTACTCACAGCAGAGTGTCCTTCGTCAATGCATGCTGATAAAGCGAGTCGAATTCAAGGGGGATAAACCCGCAATCGCTGTTGATCTGCCTGGCCAAAAACATCACTGCGCAGGCGATAACGCGTCACCAAATCAACTTGCATCTGACGTACCTGCTCACTGCGAGGCAATAGCTCGACCGGCCTTCCAAGGGGCAGCACTACCTTTTCCACTGCTAACCGGCACTCCTCAAGTGCAGCCAGAGCATCCTCCCGATCGCCCGCCTTAGAACCTGAAGGGAGAGGCGGATCCTGCGAGCCAGAGCGGCGTGCCAGTAATCGCTCCAAGGCACGCTCTACCTGCGGCAAGGTATCGGACTTAATAACAAGGATCGGCACACGAGAGTCACGAGCCTGACGCCTCAAAGCCGGCTGCTGACCAAGTCCCTGACGGATACTGAGCACAACATCTGCATCATTTAGATCATCTACCCAACGAGCGGGCCAGCCATGACGACGAATGGCTTCATCCACAAGCTGGGGAGTGATCCCACAACAGAGCACCTGCAAACCTCCTTGATCAGATCGCTCAACTGGGGCAGCAGATTTTTGAGCAGGTGAAGCAACACGAGCAGAAGGTGCCTTGGGATCAGGTAGAGGGATAGCCGCCAGAGCAGGACGAGTACGAGGTGAAAGAGCGCAACTCGGCTCGGCATCCACCAGCCGCACCGATCCATCTGAACCCAGCTCACGCAACTGAGGGCGAGGCGACTGTCCGCGCAGCAATAGATCAACAGTGGCAGCTACATCGGCATGAATCGACCAGCGATGGCGCGAATTCATTTCAACTGCCACTGGAAATGTCGGCTCCGCAGCTCTCTCAAGCACAGTTTTCTGCGTGCGTCGCCGCCGTGCTTCGTCATCTCCGAGAGTGACGGACTGAATCCCGCCAACAAGGTCACTGAGGGTTGGATTCTTAATCAAATTAGCCAAAGCATTGCCATGGGCAGTAGCCACAAGCTGCACCCCCCTTTCGGCGATAGTGCGCGCAGCCAAGGCCTCTAATTCCGTGCCGATCTCATCAATCACGATGACTTCCGGCATGTGGTTTTCCACCGCCTCAATCATGACCTGATGTTGATGCTCAGGCAGGGCAACCTGCATGCGCCTAGCCCGTCCAATAGCGGGATGGGGAATATCCCCATCCCCAGCAATCTCGTTACTGGTGTCAATCACCACAACCCTTCGCTGCAGGTCATCAGCAAGAACCCTGGCAATCTCACGCAGCGCCGTGGTCTTACCCACTCCAGGTCGCCCCATCAGCAACAGCGATTGACCACTATCAAGTAAATCCCTCACCATCTCCACTGTGCCAAAAACGGCCCTTCCCACACGGCAGGTGAGACCCACTACATCTCGCTGGCGATTGCGAATAGCACTGATTCGATGCAGGGTTCGTTCAATACCAGCGCGGTTATCAGCACCGAACTGCCCCAACCGATCAACGGTGGCTTGCAAGTCGTGTCGAGTAAGACACTGATCTCCTAAAGCCAGCGCTCGCCCCGGATAACGAGCTTCTGGCACTCTGCCGAGATCCAACACCACCTCAAGCAACTGCTCTCGGCTCTCAGTTGTAGCCAAAGCCTGCTGAACCGCAGGAGGCAACAACTCCAGCAAGCGATCTAGATCATCGGTAATACGTTTTGGCTTCATGGCCTTCAGCCACCACCATGCAGAGGTGGTAGCCATACCCGCCTATCTAGCAGGATTGAGACCCAGGCTGACGCAATAGCCATGGACCAACCAACTTCTTAGCCTGAGCAAGAGCAGCGTGCCAACCCTCTGGCCATTCCCTCAAACTCACATGCCGGGCCTGTGCCTCGAGCAACCAGGGCTGCAAGAGCTTGCGAGCGATGCCTCCGAAGGCAATCCCTGCCGGGCCATTATCGCCTGATAGATATCTAATCGTATGGGAATTTGTACCTCCCGCCAGTTGTAGCGGACCAGGCGGAGCCCATGGCAAAAGCTCCCGCCAAAGCGCCACAGCGACCCGAGCCGTGCCTGGACCCACATCGCCGCTCATGGGGCGGCCATCAAGCTGCCAGAGGGGTCGCTGCCCAAAACGCCTTAGGCAACCGTGCCGCTGCCACAACTCACTCGCCAAAGCCTCAACCGTGAGGCCATGCCCTTCAAGGCCGCAACTCACTCCCATCCATTGCAAAGGCACCTGAGCCGCAATCACCGCCGCAACAGTGGATTCAAAAGCCTCGGCCCGCCCAGGAGCAGTATGAATCTCCACAGCGTCTGGACGGACAGAGACCAATAGATGACCAAGGTCTTTTAATTCAAGACGCTGATCATGTTCATCAATAAGGCCTAGAGGACAAGTCGGCAAACATCTTCCACAGCCATAACAACGACTTAGCTGAATCCCCCCTTGCTCACCAATAGCCTCAGCTGGACAGACATGCCGACAAGGGCGCAAACAATCAATTGGACAACACGCAGGATCAAACCAAGCCTTGCGGAAATGGGCATCCTTGCCATCGCTGATGCTCACCATCAGCGATGGCCTAATTCCACCCCGCGATTGCGCCCAGTCAAGCCCCTTACGAGCTGCTCTGACCACGGCAGCATCTGCCGCTACATCAACACAGTGAACACCTGCAGCTGCAAAAACCGCACAAAGGTCAGTTATGGCAAGCAGATCTTGATTACTAGCACCACAGATCAATTTCACCCAAGACCCACTGGTCAAGGCAAGCTCACTGCTTAAAGCGCTCTGCTGCAAAGAACCAACAGGAATAGCGTTCAGGCCTCAAGCAAAGTATTCATCGGCTGCCAGTGGAGACTGCGAGCACCACCCATCTCAACAACTACCCGCAAACGCGGCTCACGCTTACAGATATCACAAAGTGCCAGGAGCTCGGATCTCGAGAGCACCTGCCCCTCCAAAAGCCAAAGCACCACAGGAGCACTACCTACAAATAATTCGCCCAACTGAGGCATGACCTGCTGAACCTCACCTACAGCTCCATTGCGCCCAACGCTCTGATGCCCGAGATGGGGAGGCCGAATACCGTGAATCTGAAACAGAAAAACCTCCGGATCCCCAAGCCCACGAGCTGAACTGAGCTGGGTACGGTATCCAGCGGCCCTAAGTCGGCGAAGCAAACGGGTTTCGGTGCCACCTTCAAGAGGAACAAACATGGCCAGACACCCGCATGCCTCCAGGTCACGGCGAAACCCCCGACCAGAAAGCACTAGAGGCATGACGACAACTCAAGAGGCAATGAGTCTGGCAGCTGACTTGGAGAACATTCTCTGTGAGTGTCTAGTGATGTAAAGTATTTGTTTGCTTCACAAATCTGTGCCCGTCCGCTAGCCGGGCCTCCAGAAGGTGAAGCAGGTCCGACGATTGCGCCGGATCCATAGGCCAGAGCAGCAAAGGGATTAATCCCCCTGACTGCCGGGAAACTAACCAACTCAAAAGGTCGGCCAAGTCCCAGCCAGCTGATTCGCTCGCTAGCCCTATCCGAAATTGCCTCATCCACCGTTTCTGACGGTCTCAGGTTTTTCGGCGACGACTGCGTTACCCCTAATCAGCGCTAATTACAAACCCCCGACTGGATCTACAGGCGGAGGTTATTCACGCTGGCGCTTTTACCTTCCATGTCAATCGGCATCCTTGGGAAGAAACTGGGCATGTCCCAGTTCTTCGACGAACAAGGCAGAGCCGTCCCGGTCACCCTGATCGAGGCAGGTCCCTGCCGCATCACCCAACTAAAGACCTCTGACACCGACGGCTATGCCGCCGTGCAGATCGGTTTTGGTGATACACGCGAAAAGCTGATCAACAAGCCCGCCAAGGGGCACCTCGCCAAGTCTGGTGAGGCGCTCTTGAAGCACCTGCGCGAATATCGCGTCGAGGGTTTTGACGGATTAGAACTGGGCGCAACGATCACCGTCGGCAGCTTTGAAGCTGGCCAAAAGGTTGATGTCAGTGGCGACACTATGGGTCGAGGCTTCTCTGGTTATCAAAAGCGCCACGGCTTCAGCCGTGGTCCGATGACCCACGGTTCCAAAAACCATAGAGAGCCAGGCTCCACCGGTGCTGGAACCACACCAGGTCGGATTTATCCAGGAAAGCGAATGGCTGGTCGCTACGGCGGCAAGCAGCGCACCACTCGCGGACTAACCATCATCAAAGTGGACAGCGACCGCAATCTCCTGGTGATCAAAGGCTCGGTACCAGGCAAGCCCGGTGCTCTGCTCAACATCCAACCCGCCAAGCGTGTAGGCAACAAGCCTGCTCAAGGACAAGGAGGTAAGTGATGGCTGAATGTGTTATTCGCGACTGGCAGGGCAAAGAAACAGGCAAGACAAGCCTTGAGCTCAAAGTGGCCAAAGAGACCACTGCCGTTGATCTGATGCACCGTGCAGTGCTCAGACAGCAGGCCCATAGCCGCCAGGGGACTGCAAGCACCCTCACCCGGGCTGAAGTTCGCGGTGGTGGTCGCAAGCCCTATAAGCAAAAGGGCACCGGACGGGCCCGTCAGGGATCGATTCGCACCCCCTTACGTCCAGGCGGTGGAATCATCTTTGGGCCAAAGCCACGCACCTACAACCTGACGATGAACCGAAAGGAACGTCGCCTGGCCCTACGCACTGCGCTAATGGCCCGTGTAGAGGATGTAGTGGTAGTAAAAGACTTCGGCGACAGCCTTAAGGCTCCTAAAACCCGTGAAATCTCAGATGCACTGGTCCGACTAGGCATAGCCGCCGATGCCAAAGTTTTGGTGGTGCTTTCTTCTCCCTCCGAGATCATTCGTCGCTCCGTGCGCAATCTCGAGAAGGTGAAGCTGATCGCCGCCGATCAACTAAACGTCTTCGATTTGCTCCACGCCAATTCTCTGGTGCTCAGCGAGGAGGCACTCGCCAAGATTCAGGAGGTTTACGGAGATGACTGAACGTTTCACCGGACGGCTGGCGGATGTGATCCGTCGTCCGTTAATCACCGAAAAAGCTACCAGTGCTCTGGAAAAGAACCAGTACACATTTGAGGTTGACCATCGCGCTGCCAAGCCCGATATCAAAGCGGCCGTAGAACAACTCTTCGACGTCCGTGTGGTCGGCATCAGCACCATGAATCCACCGCGGCGCAGCCGTCGAGTAGGTCGCTTTACCGGCAAAAGAGCCCAGGTAAAGAAAGCCGTGGTGCGACTTGCCGAAGGCAACACGATCCAACTCTTCCCTGAGTCCTGAGGGGTCTGAAACATCATGGCAATCCGTACCTTCCGCCCTTACACCCCAGGAACCCGCACCAGGGTGGTCACAGACTTCAGTGAGGTCACCGGCCGCAAACCCGAACGTTCTCTTGTGGTGGCCAAGCATCGCCGCAAGGGTCGCAACAACAGAGGTGTAATCACCTGCCGCCATCGTGGTGGTGGCCATAAGCGCCTCTACCGAATGGTCGATTTCCGTCGCAACAAGCACGGTATTCCCGCCAAAGTCGCGGCAATTCACTACGACCCCCATCGCAAGGCTCGCCTAGCGCTACTTTTCTACGCCGATGGCGAGAAGCGTTACATCCTTGCTCCGGCTGGGATCAGCATCGGGCAGCAAGTCATTTCTGGCCCTGAATCTCCTATCGAGACAGGGAATGCTCTACCCCTTTCAGCCATCCCTCTCGGCTCAAGCGTTCACAACGTTGAGCTTTATGCCGGTCGTGGTGGACAGATGGCACGTACAGCCGGTTCTAGTGCACAAGTAATGGCCAAAGAGGGTGACTACGTTGCCCTCAAGCTGCCCTCCACCGAGGTCCGCCTTATTCGCCATGAGTGCTACGCCACTCTCGGCGAAGTGGGCAACTCAGAAGTGCGCAACACCAGCCTTGGCAAGGCTGGTCGTCGCCGTTGGCTAGGGCGTCGCCCTCAAGTTCGCGGCAGTGTTATGAACCCCTGTGACCACCCTCACGGTGGTGGTGAAGGCCGTGCACCAATTGGCCGTTCAGGCCCGGTGACACCTTGGGGCAAACCCGCCCTCGGTCTAAAAACACGCAAGCGGAACAAGCCCAGCAACCGATTCATTCTCCGCAAACGTCGCCGCACCTCCAAACGGAGCCGTGGAGGACGCGATTCCTGATGTCACTAACCGTTCTGCCGTTCACTTAATCCGCCATGGGACGTTCACTAAAAAAAGGCCCTTTCATTGCTGACAGCCTGCTCCGCAAGCTTGAAAAGCAAAACGCTGACGACGACAAGTCAGTGATCAAGACGTGGTCTCGAGCATCCACCATCCTGCCGATGATGATCGGCCACACCATTGCCGTACACAACGGTAGAAGCCATGTGCCGGTGTTCATCACCGAGCAGATGGTTGGTCACAAGCTGGGTGAGTTCGCTCCCACCCGCACCTTTAAAGGCCACATCAAAGACAAAAAAGGAGGCCGCTGAAACCATGACGACGTCATCCCCAACGGAAACTATCGCCAAGGCCCACGGTCGCTTTATCCGCGGATCTGTATCAAAAGTGCGGCGGGTCCTCGATCAAATCCGTGGTCGCAGCTATCGCGATGCACTGATCATGCTCGAATTCATGCCCTACCGCTCCACTGGCCCCATCACAAAAGTGCTGAGGTCTGCTGTAGCAAACGCAGAGCACAACCTTGGTCTAGATCCAGCCTCGCTGGTGATATCCCAGGCAAGCGCCGATATGGGACCCGCCATGAAGCGCTATAGACCCCGAGCCCAGGGTCGCGCCTTCGCGATCAAAAAACAAACCTGCCACATCAGCATTGCTGTGGCGGCCAAGACCGACTCCTGAACCCCGAGGACACCGACCGATGGGAAACAAAATCCATCCAACCGGCTTACGCCTGGGGATCACCCAGGAACACCGATCACGCTGGTATGCGACCAACAAGACCTACCCGATCCTCCTTCAAGAGGACGACAGGATTCGTCGTTTCATTCATAAGAAGTACGGCGCCGCAGGCATCAGCGATGTGTTGATTGCCCGCAAAGCAGACCAACTCGAAGTGGAACTGAAGACTGCACGCCCAGGTGTGTTGGTCGGCCGCCAGGGCAGTGGCATCGAAGAATTGCGCGCCGGGATCCAAAAGACCATCGGGGATAACAGCCGACAGGTTCGAATCAACGTGGTCGAAGTAGAGCGAGTCGATGCCGATGCTTTCCTGCTGGCCGAATACATCGCCCAGCAGCTTGAAAAGCGAGTCGCTTTTCGCCGCACCATCCGCATGGCTGTGCAACGGGCACAGCGTGCTGGAGTGCTCGGCTTGAAAATCCAAGTAGGTGGTCGTCTCAACGGCGCTGAGATCGCTCGCACCGAATGGACCCGTGAAGGCCGTGTGCCTCTGCACACCCTTCGCGCCGAAATCGACTACGCCACCAAAGTAGCCAGCACCACCTACGGAGTTCTTGGCATCAAAGTCTGGATCTTCAAAGGAGAAGTACTGGGCGATGAAGCCCAGCCACTGCCGGTGGGCGCAAGCCCACGGCGTAGGGCCAACCGGCGGCCCCAACAATTCGAAGATCGCTCAAACGAGAGTTGATCAGGAGGCCCTAAATCATGCTGAGTCCAAAACGCGTCAAATTCCGCAAACAGCAACGAGGCCGCATGCGTGGCGTTGCTACCAGGGGCAACACCATTGCCTTTGGTCAGTTTGCGTTGCAAGCCCAAGAATGTGGCTGGATCACCTCGCGTCAAATCGAGGCCAGCCGCCGGGCCATGACCCGCTACGTAAAACGAGGCGGGAATATCTGGATCAGGATCTTCCCTGACAAGCCAGTCACAATGCGTCCAGCCGAAACCCGCATGGGTTCAGGCAAGGGCAACCCAGAATTCTGGGTAGCTGTGATCAAGCCAGGTCGAATTCTGTTTGAGATGGGCGGTGAGGAAATCACCGAAGCCATTGCTCGCGAAGCGATGCGTCTTGCGCAATACAAGCTGCCCATAAAGACAAAGTTCCTGAGCCTGGACGATCAACAACAGCCTGCTGGCAGCTCCAAACCTGCCAATCAGCCCGCTCTCACCGTGGATTCCTGACGATGGCACGTCCCGACACCGCCGAGGTGCGCAAGCTCACCGACGCAGACCTAACCGAACAAATTGATGGCATCCGCCGCGAACTGTTCGATCTTCGCTTTCAGCAAGCCACCCGGCAGCTGAGCAACACGCACCGTTTCAAAGAGGCCCGCATCAAGCTGGCCCAGATGTTGACGGTGCAGAAGGAGCGCCTCCGCTCCAACGCCGCCTCCTGATCCCCCTCTTAGAACCCATGGCACTTAAGGAAAGGATCGGCACCGTCGTCAGCGACAAGATGGATAAAACGATAGTGGTAGCGGTAGAAAACCGCTTTCCTCATCCCATCTACCAGAAGACGGTCAGCCGCACCACCCGTTACAAAGCTCACGACGCTGACAACACCTGCCGCGTCGGTGATCGCGTACGAATAACTGAGACACGCCCTCTCAGTCGATCAAAGCGTTGGGCGGTTGCTGAAGTCCTCAGCAATAGCCCCAAAGCTCAGGAGGTATCCAAATGATTCAACAGGAATCCTTCCTTACTGTTGCCGACAACAGTGGTGCCAAACGCATCCAGTGCATCCGTGTGCTGGGCTCAAACCGCCGCTACGCACATGTAGGCGACGTGATCGTGGCAGCCGTAAAAGATGCGATGCCCAACATGAGCGTCAAAAAGTCCGAAGTGGTCAAAGCCGTAGTGGTTCGCACTAAGGCAACACTGCGACGAGATACCGGCAACGCAATTCGCTTCGACGACAACGCTGCCGTGCTTATTAACGACGACAAAAACCCTCGTGGCACTCGTGTTTTTGGGCCAGTAGCGAGGGAGCTTCGCGAGCGTAATTTCACCAAAATCGTATCCCTAGCTCCGGAGGTGATCTGAAATGACCACCACAAGCCAAAAAAACAAAGCCAAGCCCACTGAGCGCATCAAGATGCGCATACGTAAAGGCGACACCGTCCAAGTCATCACAGGCAAGGACAAAGGCAAAACAGGCGAAGTACTCCGCACTTTGCCGATTGAAAACCGCATCATTGTGCAGGGAGTAAACATTCGCACCCGTCACGTCAAACCCACACAAGAGGGAGAGAGCGGGAGGATTGTCAGCGAAGAAGCTTCCGTTCATGCCTCCAACGTGATGCTCTATTCGAGCAAAAAAAAGGTCGCTAGTCGTGTCGAGCTGGTTGTCGAAAAAGATGGCAGCAAAAAGCGCCGACTCAAGAAAACTGGAGAATTGATCGACTAATTAACAACTCCAGAGCCAGGGAACATCCCAATCAGAAATTCCCCAGCCACCGCCTTCCCTTCCTTTCTCCGATCTTCTGACCAAGTCCAGAAGCACTCTTCCCTCCAGCCATGTCACTCAAACAGCGCTATCGGGAGACAATTCAGCCCAAACTGCTGAAAGACCTAAGTCTCTCCAATATTCACGAAGTCCCCAAGGTGCTAAAAATCACCGTCAACCGGGGACTTGGTGAGGCCGCCCAGAACGCAAAGTCGTTAGAGGCATCCGTTAACGAACTGGCCACCATCACTGGCCAGAAAGTTGTCGTGACTAAGGCGAAGAAGGCCATTGCTGGCTTCAAGATCCGACAGGGGATGGCAATCGGTTGTGCTGTAACCCTTCGTGGGGAGCGCATGTACGCCTTCCTGGAGCGCCTGATCAATCTTGCCCTGCCCAGGATCCGAGATTTCAGGGGTGTAAGCCCCAAGAGCTTTGACGGCCGTGGCAACTACACACTTGGAGTCAAAGAGCAACTCATCTTTCCTGAGATTTCCTTCGACAAAATTGAAGCCATCAGGGGCATGGACATCACCATCGTGACCAGCGCCCGTACGGATGAAGAGGGCCAATCCCTCCTCCGCGAGATGGGAATGCCGTTCCGCAGCAACTAACCCCTCTTCGGAGACGACTGAAACTATGGCCAACCACGATCCAATCTCAGACATGCTCACCCGCATTCGCAATGCGAGTGAAAAACGTCACCAGACCACCCGCGTTCCTGCCTCCCGCATGTCACGCAGCATTGCCAAGGTGCTGCAACAAGAGGGCTTCATCTCTGAAATCAGCGAAGAAGGTGAAGGTGTACGCACACATCTAGTCCTCGAATTGAAATACAGCGGCAAGCACCGCCAGCCCACCATCCGCTCAATGCAGCGGGTAAGTAAGCCAGGTCTGCGCATCTACAAGAACACGCGTGGCCTACCCAAGGTCCTTGGTGGCCTAGGGATGGCGATCATCTCCACTTCCAAAGGCGTAATGAGCGACCGCGATGCCCGAAAACAGGGCGTTGGCGGAGAAGTGCTCTGCTACGTGTACTGACCCGGAACCTGAAACCATGTCTCGTATTGGTAAAAATCCCATTCCCATCCCCGACAAGGTGGTCGTAACCCTTAATGGGCTTGCGGTCAGCGTTAAGGGTCCCAAGGGAGAACTCAACCGCACACTCCCAGAGGGCGTAAGCGTCTCTCAAGTTGAAAACACACTTGTGATTACACCCACCAGTGAGAAACGCAAATCGCGTGAGCGTCACGGTCTTTGTCGCTCGCTTGTCGCCAACATGGTTCAAGGCGTAAGCGAAGGCTATACACGCAAGCTAGAGCTCGTCGGAGTGGGCTCCCGTGCACAAGTCAAAGGCAAAAAACTTGTAGTGAGTGCTGGTTTCAGCCACCCGGTTGAAATGGACCCTCCCGCGGGAATCACCTTCGCAGTAGAGAACAACACCAACGTCACCGTCTCTGGGGCAGATAAAGAACTAGTAGGCAATGAAGCCGCCAAGATCCGAGCCATTCGCCCCCCCGAGCCCTACAAGGGCAAGGGCATTAAGTACGCGGGCGAACGGATCCTGCGCAAAGCCGGCAAATCCGGCAAGAAATAGAGGTCTGCCTGACTTCCACCCGCACACCCCACCATGTCGATCCTCTCCCGAAAGCAGCAGACCCAGAAGCGCCATCGTCGCCTGCGTCGTCATCTCAATGGCACCGCAGAGCGTCCACGCCTGGCTGTATTCCGCTCCAACAACCACATCTATGCTCAGGTCATCGATGATGAGGCTAAAAACACTCTTTGTGCAGCCTCAACCATTGACAAAGACTTGCGCAGCAACCTTAAGGCTGACGGCAGTAGCTGTGACGCCTCCATCGCCGTCGGAGAATTGGTAGCTAAACGCGCCCTCGCCAAGGGCATCCAACAGGTGGTCTTCGATCGCGGCGGCAACCTGTACCACGGCAGAGTGAAAGCCCTCGCCGATGCCGCCCGGGAAGCGGGCCTTCAATTCTGATACCTGCTCTCATCATGACCGAACCCAACACCAAGACCACTCCCAACGACATCCCCTCAGCCGCTGATGTCCCCGCAGCAGCGGAAGGGCAAAAGGAGCAACAACAACAGCAACGCCGTGGCGGTGGTGGCCGCGGAGGCGACCGTGAGCGCAGAGGTGGCCGTCGTGGCGACCGCCGTGGCCAGGAGCGCGATTCCGAATGGCAAGAACGAGTCGTTCAGATTCGTCGCGTTTCTAAAACAGTAAAAGGTGGCAAAAAGATGAGTTTCAGGGCCATCGTCGTTGTCGGCAACGAACGTGGCCAAGTGGGAGTTGGTGTAGGCAAGGCAGGCGATGTGATCGGGGCTGTACGCAAAGGTGTCGCCGATGGCAAAAAACACCTAGTAAAAGTTCCGCTCACGCGTCACAACTCCATCCCCACCCTGTCCAATGGACGTGATGGAGCTGCCAACGTACTAATCCGTCCCGCCGCTCCAGGCACAGGCGTGATTGCAGGTGGTTCGATCCGCACAGTTCTTGAACTAGCCGGCATCAAAAACGTGCTAGCCAAACGCCTCGGCAGCAAAACACCTCTAAACAATGCTAGGGCTGCCATGTTGGCCCTAGCCGGTCTCCGCACCCACAAGGAAACCGCAAAGGAACGGGGGATCTCCCTCGAGCAGATCTACTCCTGATTCCCCATGACTACTCTTCGACTCGACTCTCTAAAGGCCAACACTGGGGCTCGGCGCCGCAAGCTGCGCAAAGGTCGTGGTATTGCCGCTGGCCAAGGTGCAAGCTGTGGTTTCGGCATGCGTGGGCAAAAATCCCGCTCTGGTCGTCCTACCCGCCCGGGCTTTGAAGGCGGTCAAATGCCCCTTTACAGGCGCGTACCCAAGCTCAAGCACTTCACCATAGTGAACTCGAAGGAGTTCACTGTGGTGAACGTAGCGGCCCTCAATGAACTCAAGGCAGGCAGCACCATCAACCTCGATACCCTTGTCAAGCAAGGTGTCGTCACCAGTCCTAAACACCCTTTAAAGGTGCTTGGGCATGGAGATCTCAAGGTCAAGCTGACTGTTCAGGCTTCTGCATTCACTGCCACAGCACGCAGCAAGATTGAAGCCGCTGGAGGCAGCTGCGAAATCCTTGACTAAAGCTCTGCCAAGGGAATGCTCCTGCAGTTCTAATATCTGAGCCGTCCAGCAATTCTTCGATCTGCGGACGGCTTTGTTGCTTCAAACCCACCCAAATCCCTTCCGTACATGCTCGTCAGTCGGGGTCGCAACCCCAGTGCCGCTGAAGTAATAAGCCAGCTGGTGCTCAACCCAGAACTGCGTGGCCGAGTGCTCACCACCCTGGGATTACTGCTTTTTATTCGTCTCGGGATCTACATCCCACTACCAAATATTAATCCAGAGAACTTACAAGCATTCCTCCAAAAGGGAGGCTCACTTATAGGATTCCTCGATATTTTTACTGGCGGAGGAATCTCCACCTTGGGGATATTCGCCCTGGGGATACTGCCATTCATCAACGCCTCAATCATTCTGCAGTTACTCACTGCAGCCCTGCCTCAACTCGAAGACCTCCAAAAAAACGAAGGGGAAGCCGGACGCCGCAAAATTGCCCAGATCACTCGCTATGTAGCCCTTGGTTGGGGACTCGTACAAAGTGTGGTTTTCGCCCTAGTCCTTCACCAAAACAACCTCTACGCCGTAGAAGGGCTCACCCCCATTGTGCAGACAGCACTGGCACTAGTTACGGGCTCGATGATCGTGATGTGGTTGAGCGAAATCATCACCGACCGAGGCATCGGTCAAGGCGCGTCCCTGGTGATCTTCCTCAACATCGTTGCCACCCTGCCAAAAGCACTCGCTTCAACAATTGAGAAAGCCCAAACTGGTGATCGCGGCGATGTAATCGGCATCGCAGTACTAGTAATGGTTTTCCTAGTAACAATCGTAGGGATCATCTTCGTGCAGGAGGGATCACGGCGCCTGCCAATTGTGAGCGCAAAACGTCAAATAGGCGGTGCCAATTTGCTACCAAACCGCCAGAGCTATCTGCCCTTGAAGCTCAATGCCGGTGGTGTGATGCCAATCATCTTCGCTTCTGCACTGATCTTTTTGCCAATGACAATTGCGAACTTCACTAAAAATAGTTTGCTAATAGAAGCTGCAAGTGCCCTGAGCCCAGGTGCACCCAATCCATGGCCCTATGCCTTGGTGTTTTTTGCGCTAATCGTCGGTTTTTCTTACTTCTACGCCTCACTGACGATCAATCCGATTGACATCGCCACAAACCTCAAACGAGGAGGTGTAGCAATTCCAGGGATTAGGCCAGGCAGTGCCACGGCGAACTACCTCTCGGGAGTTCAAAACCGACTAACCCTATTAGGCGGATTATTCCTAGGTGCCGTTGCAATCGTTCCCGCTGCGGTGGAACGCGCTACCAACGTCACAACCTTTCGAGGCCTCGGGGCTACGTCCCTACTGATCCTTGTAGGTGTGGCGATTGACACCGCAAAACAAGTGCAGACCTATGTGATCTCTCAACGCTACGAAGGCCTTGTACGCCAATAAACGAAGCACCCTTTTACTTTCAATCCATTGATGAAATCCATGAAGCAACGCCTCCTCTTCTTAGGTCCCCCCGGTGCTGGCAAAGGGACCCAAGCAGAACGCCTCTGCGCTTCCCATGGATTGATGCACCTATCTACAGGCGACCTACTACGAGCCGAAGTCGCCGCCAGCAGCCCTCTAGGTCAAGAGGCTGCTGCTGTGATGAACCGTGGCGAACTAGTCAGCGATGATCTAGTGCTGGCCATCGTCGAAAAACAGCTAAACACACAAAGTGGTGGTTGGCTCTTGGATGGATTTCCGCGCACCGTCATCCAAGCCGAAGCACTCGAACAACTGCTTGAACAACTCAAGCAACCAATTCAGGCTGTTGTACTACTAGAACTCAACGATGCCGTTTTAATCGAACGCCTACTTTCACGCGGAAGGGCTGATGACAACGAAACCGTAATTCGACATCGACTAGAGGTCTATCGCGAAAAAACCGCTCCCCTTATAGACCACTACCGCCATCAAGGATTACTTGAAACAGTAGAAGCCCACGGCAGCATCGAAGCAATCACATCGAGTATCGAAGCAGTTTTAAGTTGACCAACATGGTAGTATTGCCGTTTGGAAATATGGAGAGCCACACCCAATGAAGGTGCGTGCCTCGGTCAAGAAAATGTGTGAGAAATGCCGGGTGATCCGTCGCCACGGCAGGGTAATGGTGATCTGCCCCACCCCCAAGCACAAGCAGCGTCAAGGCTAAAACTCTGGCCCCTAGGTGATTGAACAGCATTATTTTGGCCGCTCAATCATCATCACCCTTTCCCGCCGCCAACGGCGGTACCTTTTCCCCCTCGAATTAATTTCTCAGTGGCAAGGATTGCTGGTGTCGACATACCTCGCGATAAGCGGGTTGAATTTGCACTCACCTACATCTATGGGATTGGTCTAACCCGCGCTAAAACCATCCTGGCAAAAGCCGGCGTAAATCCTGACATCCGAGTGAAGGATCTAGAAGACGGAGATGTTCAGAAACTACGTACTGCCACTGAAGCCTTCACTATTGAAGGAGACCTTCGGCGTCAGGAGGGCATGGCCCTCAAGCGACTGCAAGATATCGGTTGCCTACGGGGGCGTCGCCACCGCATGAGCCTCCCAGTTCGCGGTCAGCGAACTCGAACCAATGCCCGCACTCGTCGAGGGGCCCGCAAAACCGTGGCTGGCAAGAAGAAATAATCCTCACCACTTCCCAACCTGCCTAGGCAGACCCTCGCAAACCCGTATCTACCAGGCCCGAGCCCATGGCCAAACCCACCAAGAAGACAGGTTCCAAAAAGACCAAGCGCAACGTTCCCAACGGCGTTGCACATATTCAGAGCACCTTCAACAACACCATCGTTTCGATTACCGATAGCGCTGGAGAAGTCATCTCCTGGTCATCTGCCGGAGCCAGTGGCTTCAAAGGCGCTAGGAAAGGTACCCCCTTTGCTGCTCAAACAGCAGCTGAGGCTGCTGCTCGTAGAGCCCTCGAACAAGGGATGCGTCAAATCGAGGTGCTTGTGCGTGGTCCCGGCTCAGGTCGGGAGACCGCCATCCGCGCCTTGCAGGTAGCCGGCCTCGAGATCACCCTGATCAGAGACGTCACACCTCTACCGCATAACGGATGCCGTCGGGCCAAGCGCCGACGCGTGTAAATCAACTGCGCTTCACTCCCTGGCCTCTGGCCCCTCACCCCTCCCCCCGCTTCAGACCGTGCTGCAATACCAGATCGACCGTATCGAGCATCAAGTTGCTGATGATCGCGCCCAAACAGGCGTGTTCCTCATCGGCCCTCTAGAGCGCGGACAAGCGACCACGCTGGGGAATTCCCTACGCAGGGTGCTGATGGGCGGCCTCGAGGGCAGTGCAATCACTGCCGTTCGCATTGCCGGTGTCAACCATGAATACGCGACTATTCCTGGAGTCCGAGAGGATGTGCTCGACATCCTGTTGAACTGTAAGCAACTTTCAGTCAACAGTCGAACCAATGAACAAGAGATCGGGCGACTGGTAGTTGCTGGACCCGCACAAGTGAAAGCCAAGGACCTGCAATTTTCATCACAGGTACAGGTAATTGATGGTGACCGCCCAATTGCCACCGTGCACGAAGGTCACAGCCTTGAATTAGAGGTTCATGTAGAGCGAGGAATCGGCTATCGCCCCGTTGATCGCCACAACGAAGACATCAGTGCCATTGATTTACTGCAGATCGATGCTGTCTTTATGCCCGTGCGTCGGGTGAACTTCACCATCGACGAGACCGCTGTTGCAGAAGGAGGTTCCACCCGTGAAAGACTCCGCATAGAGATCGTCACCGATGGTTCAACCACCCCAGATGACGCCCTTGCAGAATCAGCCAACCAACTGATCGAACTATTCCAGCCCCTAGCTACCGTCACCATGGTGGAGGAGCCTGGCTTGGAACCAGAACCTTCAGCCGAATCACAGATACCTCTTGAAGAACTAAACCTCTCTGTAAGGGCTTATAACTGCCTCAAGCGTGCCCAGGTGAACTCAGTCTCTGACCTCATGGGGTTCAGCTATGAGGATCTGCTAGAGATCAAAAACTTCGGGTCCAAATCTGCAGACGAGGTCATTGAAGCCCTCGAACGCATCGGCATCTCAATCCCTCAGAGCCGCACTAGCGCCTGACTTTTTCCCTTACCCGCCCCAGCCCCACCCGAGAACAATGCGTCACCAATGTCGAGTCCCCAAGCTGGGGCGCCCAACTGATCAACGCAAAGCCATGCTTCGCGGGCTGACCACTCAGCTAATCCGTGAAGGTCGTGTTACCACAACCAAAGCCAGAGCTAAAGCCCTGCGCGACGAAGCTGAACGGATGATTACTTTGGCCAAAGATGGCAGCCTGTCTTCAAGGCGACGCGCGATCGGATACATCTACGACAAGCAACTGGTCCATGCGCTTTTTGACAAAGCCCAAGACCGTTATGGCGATCGTCAAGGTGGTTACACCCGCATCATTCGTACTGTGCCTCGCCGCGGCGACAACGCTGAAATGGCAATCATCGAACTGGTCTGAGAATCCAGGGATTTGCTCCGACATGCTGTGCTGATCAGCAATGTCACCAAAACCCACGAGCGAAGTGCCAGAAGCAGCACCAGTCCGACGAATTGCCCTCAGTCTGCAATATGAAGGTTCAGGTTTTTGTGGTTGGCAGCGTCAGCCACATGGGGTGAGCGTTCAAGGTGAACTAGAAGAAGCAATCTCCCAGCTCGATCCGCTCAGACCCATTCATGCAGTTGCAGCCGGGCGCACAGATGCTGGCGTACATGCCGCCGGACAAGTCGTGCACTTCGACTGCTGCGGCCCAATACCAGCAGAACGTTGGCCAGCAGCCCTAAATGGAAGACTGCCTAAAACAATTCGTGTACGTGAAGCAGTAGAGCGCCCCTCTACTTGGCACGCATGTCATTCAGCTACCTACCGAAGGTATCGCTACACGATTTACAACGGTCGTCGTCCCAACCTGTTCCTCGCCCCCTGGAGCTGGCACCGCTATCACGTGCGTCTTGATGAAACCATCATGAAGCTGGCCCTAAATGGGCTCCTAGGGCTACACGACCTCAGCGCCTTTCAACGAACAGGCAGTCGAAGAGCCCATGCTCGCACCACAGTTCAAGAGGTGCAGGTTGAGCGGCAGGGAGATTTATTAGTGGTTGAAATCCAGGCAAGCGGCTTCCTCTACGGCATGGTGCGACTGTTGATGGGGCAATTGGTGGCCTTAGGTGAACACCGACTCAACCTTCAGACATTTGAGCAACGCTGGAAGGAAAAACGACGTCAGGAAGTAAAAGAATCAGCACCAGCCAAGGGACTTTGCCTGCTGCGTGCAGGATATGAAGAAGTCATATTCTCTCAAGGTGGCTGGTATGACTGCCAGCCACGGTATTACCTAGGGACAACTGATCCTCCTTTAGAACCTCCATTTACTTCAGGGTCAAGCTGAATACCACCTCTGAAGCTGCTCGATATAGCAAATGGACCCCAGCGACCATTGCCTAAATAACCTTTTCGGGGAATTCTCTCCCTCGAAAGGCTAGAGTTAACAGTCGAGCTTGATCAGGCTCAGATCTAATGTGCCCGATGCTCACTGCCCAGCCCTATCCCTTGCGATAGTGCATCTTCGAACCGGCCTGCCGGCGTGATGAACAAGACCTCAGTTCCCTCAATAGATTCGATCGACCGCCAGTGGTTTCTGGTGGATGCAGAGAATCAAACCCTCGGCAGACTTGCCACTGAAGTGGCCTCTGTGCTGCGCGGCAAGAACAAGCCCAACTTCACTCCTCACCTCGATACTGGTGATTTTGTTGTTGTGGTGAATGCGGAGAAAATCAGAGTCAGCGGCAACAAAGCGACTCAAAAGCTCTACCGCCGTCACTCAGGTCGCCCCGGAGGGATGAAGGTTGAAACCTTCCAGCGTTTACAGGATCGCCTACCTGAGCGGATCGTAGAAAAAGCCATCAAAGGGATGCTGCCTCACAATGCCCTTGGTAGGCAGTTGTTCCGCAAACTTAAGGTCTACCGTGGCCCAGAGCACCCCCATGCCGCCCAGAGTCCTAAAGCCTTCCAGCTCAACCCCGCCGCTAAAGCCCAATGAGCAGCACAAATAACAGCGTTGTCTACTGGGGTACTGGCCGCCGGAAGACCTCAGTCGCCCGCGTACGCCTTGTACCTGGTAACGGCACAATCACTATCAATGGACGTCCCGGCGACCACTATCTGAACTTCAATCCCGCTTACCTAGCGGCTGTGAAGGCACCCTTACAAACTCTTGGCCTAAACGAGGCATACGACATTTTAGTCAATGTTCATGGTGGTGGCCTTACCGGTCAAGCCGACGCCATTAAGCAAGGTGCAGCACGAGCCCTATGTGAGTTGTCAGCAGATAACCGCAAGCCACTAAAAACCGAAGGCCATCTCAGCAGAGATCCCCGCGCCAAAGAACGTCGCAAGTACGGTCTAAAGAAAGCCCGCAAAGCTCCTCAATTCTCCAAGCGCTAATCCGCTTCCCATACTGCTTTTACCTCTCCAATTACACCTGACATGCCCAAGCCTGATATTCATCCAACTTGGTATCCCGATGCCAAGGTGATCTGCAATGGAGAAGTGGTTATGACCACCGGTTCCACCCAGCCAGAACTCCATGTTGATGTATGGAGTGGCAATCACCCCTTCTTTACCGGTACCCAAAAAATCCTCGATACTGAAGGGCGTGTAGATCGCTTCATGCGCAAATACGGCATGGCCAGTGGCGATACTGCTGCAGATGAAAAGAAAGCAGACGACAAAAAAAGCAATGAAGACAGCAGCTCAAAAGAAGCCTGAGCTGCTGTTCTCAAAAGCCACACTTGGTGCCAATACCAATAACATCCGGAGTTGATGGGCATGGACTCTTCAACCCTTATCACTCAGCTGGAAACAGCCAAGACCAGTTTTCAAAGCCTGGAGAGACAGCTCGCTGACCCCGATGTAGCGGTTGATCCCAAACTTCTTGAAAATATTGCCCGAGAACGAGCCCGACTCGAACCACTGGTAGTTGATTATGAAACGCTCCAGCATGTAGAGCAGGAGTGGCAAGAAACCCGTCATCTACTACGCGAGAGTAGAGGTGATGAAGCAATGGAGGCTTTAGCGCAAGAAGAGTTGCAGCAACTCGAGGCCCGCAAAGAAGAACTGATCAAACGCCTCACCCTGGCCCTACTCCCCAGCGACCCGCGAGATCAACGCAGCGTCATGTTGGAGATCCGTGCCGGTGCAGGCGGTGACGAAGCCTGCCTTTGGGCTGGTGATCTAGCGCGCATGTATGAGCGCTACGGTCAGCGAATTGGCTGGTCAGTAAAACCAGTTAGTGCAACAGAGGCTGATCTAGGTGGCTTCCGTGAACTAATCCTCTCGGTCAAAGGAGATGCCGTATTCAGCCAGCTGAAATTCGAGGCCGGCGTGCATCGAGTTCAACGAGTGCCAACCACTGAATCTCAAGGCCGGGTACATACATCCACTGCAACAGTGGCCGTGATGCCAGAAGCTGATCCAGTTGAAGTACAGATCGATCCCAGCGAACTCGAGATCAGCACTGCACGCTCTGGCGGAGCCGGCGGACAAAATGTGAACAAAGTAGAAACTGCTGTCGACCTACATCACAAGCCCACTGGCATCAGGGTGTTCTGCACCCAGGAACGCTCCCAATTGCAGAACCGTGAGCGTGCCATGGAAATCCTGCGAGCAAAATTACTAGAGAGACAAATTGCAGAAGCCAACGCGCGCGAAAGCTCAACGCGACGAGCTCAAGTAGGAACCGGCGACCGAAGCGAAAAGATCCGCACCTACAACTTCAAGGAAAATCGCACCACCGACCACCGACTAGGGCGCAATTTCACCCTAGAGACAGTACTAACAGGCCAACTAGAAGAATTAATTGGCGCCTGCATTGGCGATGAGCAACGCCGTCAAATAGAAGAACTCAGTAATCAGGAGTAGAGACAACCCTGATTCTGATATTCACCAAAGTCTCAACCAATCACATACTTTCGCCACTCACTGTGGCGGCCCGAACGAATCTGTCGGTTTGCCTCAAAACTGAGACTACTGAGCGGCCGCCAGGGCAGACGATGTAAAGGCATGTCAGCCTCCTGAGGAGTTCGGCTGCCCTTGCGTACATTGCAAATCAAGCAAGCCGTGGTGACGTTTTCCCAGGTATCGCCACCGCCTCGGCTGCGAGGGATTACGTGATCTATCGAGAGTTTCTCTCCTTGATAGCCGCAATACTGACAGCAATGGCCATCACGGTGAAGCACATTGCGACGGGTCAAAGGCAGCTGCCGGAAAGGCACCCGAACAAACTGCCGCAACCTAATCACCGTGGGGAGCATGGTGTCATGGCGAATCATGCGCCTGGAATCCTGTTCCAGGCTCTCTGCTTTGCCCTTGAACATCATCACCATGGCTCTACGCCAAGTAGTGATATTCAAGGGCTCATAGGACGCATTGAGAACGAGAACCCGGCCCATGCCAGCTCCCTTATTAAGCGGCATGCTACCGAGAGAACAAGGCTGACGGAATGTCCTTATTTACCCTGCTCCCATGCAAGATCTGATCGCCAATCCCGGTGATCTACCCAGGAGCAAAAACCCTGAGGAGCTCGCGAAGGCCGATCCACGTCAGCGTGCCTGGATAGAAGTCAATCCATTCGCCGTAGAGGCCAATTGCCACAGCCTGCGTAGATACCTTTGCAAAGGTTGTGATCTGATGGCGGTAGTCAAAGCTGATGGCTATGGCCATGGCGCTGTAGCTGTAGCCAAAGCCGCCCTACAAGGAGGCGCAAAAAGTCTTGGAGTAGCAACACTTCTAGAAGGAATCGAACTGCGTCAAGCAGGCCTAACTGCTCCGGTATTGGTACTGGGCAATCTCACCCATGCAGAAGATCTGCGGGCCTGCCTTAATTGGCAACTAATGCCAACCCTCAGCAGCATGCGAGAAGCCCTGCTGTGCCAGAACCTTGCAGACGGGAGCGGGCGGGAATTCAGCGTTCAGCTCAAAATCGATACCGGGATGAGCCGCCTGGGCTGTGAACTAAAAGAGGCTCCCAGGTTGGTGGATGCCATCGCTCACCTCAATCAACTCGACCTAAAGGGTGTCTATAGCCACTTAGCCCTAGCAGATGGGGCCCTACAAGGTGAGGCAGCACTAATAACAGGCCAGCAGCAGCAGGCCTTTGAAACAGTCCTGAGGTCTCTGCCAACGCAAGGCAATCAATTATGCAAACACCTTGCGAACTCCGCCGGCACCCTTAGAGATCATGGACTCCACTACGACATGGTGCGCGTTGGACTGGCTCTATATGGCCATAGCCCCAATAAACACCTGCAGGGGAAAGTAGATCTAAAGCCAGCCCTAAGCGTAAAAGCAAGGGTAACTCTCATACGTGATGTGCCAGCTGGTACGGGGGTGAGCTATGGCCATCGCTTTACTACACAACGTCCGACTCGCCTAGCGATCGTGGGGATCGGCTATGCCGACGGCGTCAGTCGATCTTTATCAGGTCGAATCTTTGCGATAGCAGATGGCCAGCTTCTCCCCCAAGTTGGGGCTATCACCATGGATCAACTAATACTTGATGCCACAGATCATCCTGAGATTGAAGTAGGCAGCATTGTGACCCTGCTGGGTCAAGACGGTGACGCTTGCATCACACCACAGCAATGGACCGATGTCAGCGGGTCGATTCCCTGGGAAGTGCTTTGCAGCTTCAAGCACCGGCTGCCAAGAATAGTGATCTAAGCCTAAAACCACCCCCCTCGTGGCCAAAGCTAACTAGTGAGGAGATAAGGCTGTTGGTAAGGTGTGCATGCCTCTGGAGAGGTGGCCGAGTGGTTGAAGGCGGCTCCCTGCTAAGGAGTTACAGGAGGCAACTTCTGTCGAGGGTTCGAATCCCTCCCTCTCCGTTCAAAACCTGTCTCAGGAATTCTTGGGACCAATCAGATCCATGACGGCCCAATAGGTCTTAGGGATTTAGCTGTCTCAGTAGACGTCGCTGGAAAGTATCAAAACAATCTAAAATGTTGGTGTTTTGTTGGTATGTTTCGCCGAGTTTCAAGAAGGAAGGAACTCAGAGGTATTCAGCGCAGTGCTTTTCAGTTAAATCCGAAGGACGCCCTCTGCGTTTCAATGCAGCTTCTGGAAGATTCCTGCCCTCCTAAAAACCACTGAGAAATCTCATGAAATTTCCCAAAAATCTGTAAAGAGCTTCCGTACTTGATCAATTCCCACGGTTTCCAATCAGGGAACGAACCACTTCAATGTGGCAATCAAGACAATCAAGGCAGCAACTCTCAAAAAAGAATATTTGGTCTCTATGCCGCAAAAAACAAACTCTTCCTTGGTGCTTGAATGCGTTGATTCATCCCAGGTTTAGCAGTGGCAGAGCAGAAGGCAGCAAATCAAAAGGCAGCAGCTGAGCGAAAGGCCGCTGCTGATAAAAAAGCTGCCGCTGAGCAAAAAGCAGCACTAGAGAAGAAAGCTGCTGCTGATAAAAAAG
>CAJWUF010000002.1 GCA_913047395.1 uncultured cyanobacterium | reverse complement strand
GGAAGTGCAGCGGGCCAGTTTCAAGTGGTTCCTGGACGAGGGCTTGATAGAGGAGCTGGATAGTTTTTCTCCGATCACCGACTACACCGGCAAGCTCGAGCTTCATTTCGTCGGAAATGAGTACCGACTAAAGCGGCCTAGGCATGATGTAGAAGAGGCTAAGCGACGTGATGCGACCTTCGCTTCGCAGATGTATGTGACCTGTCGCCTAGTTAATAAGGAAACCGGCGAGATTAAAGAGCAGGAAGTCTTTATTGGTGAACTCCCTCTGATGACTGAGCGAGGTACGTTCATCATTAATGGTGCAGAACGGGTAATTGTTAATCAGATTGTGCGTAGTCCAGGGGTTTATTTCAAGGATGAACAAGATAAGAATGGTCGTCGTACTTACAATGCAAGTGTTATTCCCAACCGTGGTGCTTGGCTAAAGTTTGAAACAGATAAGCACGATCTTCTGCATGTACGTGTTGATAAAACACGCAAAATCAATGCCCATGTTCTGATGCGTGCCATGGGGCTATCAGACAATGATGTAATCGATAAGCTTCGACACCCCGAGTATTACAAGAAGTCTATTGAGGCTGCTAACGAGGAAGGCATAAGTTCAGAAGATCAGGCTTTGCTTGAGCTTTACAAAAAGCTTCGGCCTGGTGAGCCTCCTTCTGTGAGTGGTGGACAACAGCTTCTGCAGACTAGATTTTTTGATCCCAAACGTTATGACCTTGGCCGAGTTGGCCGTTACAAGATCAACAAGAAGCTGCGTTTAACTATCCCGGACACAGTACGCACCCTCACCCATGAAGATGTTCTCTCCACCCTTGACTATCTGATCAACCTGGAACTCGATGTTGGTGGTGCCAGCCTAGATGACATTGACCACTTGGGTAATCGACGAGTGCGCTCTGTGGGGGAACTTCTGCAGAACCAGGTGCGGGTTGGCCTTAATCGTCTAGAGCGGATTATCAAGGAACGGATGACAGTGGGGGAAACCGATTCACTCACGCCGGCTCAGTTAGTGAACCCCAAGCCACTTGTGGCAGCTGTAAAAGAGTTTTTCGGTTCGAGTCAGTTGAGCCAATTCATGGATCAGACCAATCCATTGGCTGAGTTAACCCATAAGCGTCGCATCTCTGCCTTGGGGCCAGGAGGCCTCACTCGTGAGCGTGCGGGCTTCGCTGTTCGAGATATCCATCCCTCTCATTACGGTCGTCTCTGCCCAATTGAGACACCGGAGGGTCCAAATGCAGGTTTGATTAACTCATTGGCTACCCACGCTCGGGTTAATCAGTATGGATTTATTGAGACACCCTTCTGGAAGGTTGAGAACGGACGGCTAATTAAGGAGGGAGATCCTATTTACCTTTCTGCCGATCTTGAGGATGAGTGTCGTGTAGCACCAGGTGATGTGGCAACAGATGCCGATGGAAACATTCTTGCTGAATTGATTCCGGTGCGTTATCGCCAGGATTTCGAAAAAGTTCCACCTGAGCAGGTGGATTATGTGCAGCTTTCACCTGTGCAGGTGATTTCTGTGGCGACTTCTTTGATCCCCTTCTTAGAGCACGACGACGCCAATAGGGCTCTGATGGGATCAAATATGCAACGTCAGGCCGTACCTCTATTGAGGCCTGAGCGTCCGTTGGTAGGAACTGGCCTAGAACCTCAGGTGGCTAGGGATTCTGGGATGGTGCCCATCTCTCGTGTTAATGGCACTGTCACCTTTGTTGATGCCACGGCAATTGTTGTTCGGGATGAGAGTGGAGAGGATCACACCCACTATCTACAGAAATACCAGCGTTCCAATCAGGACACCTGTCTTAACCAGCGTCCGATTGTTTACCAAGGGGATCCAGTTATCGTTGGTCAAGTCCTGGCAGATGGCTCGGCTTGTGAAGGCGGTGAAATCGCTCTAGGACAGAACGTTTTGGTCGCATACATGCCCTGGGAGGGGTATAACTACGAGGATGCAATCCTTGTAAGCGAGCGCCTGGTGTCAGACGATCTCTACACCTCGGTGCATATCGAGAAGTATGAGATAGAAGCTCGACAGACAAAGTTGGGTCCTGAGGAGATAACCAGGGAGATCCCCAATGTTGCCGAGGAAAGTCTTGGCAATCTTGATGAGATGGGCATCATTCGCATCGGTGCTTTTGTCGAGAGTGGAGACATCCTTGTGGGCAAGGTGACACCCAAGGGTGAATCAGATCAGCCTCCTGAAGAGAAGCTTTTACGCGCCATTTTTGGTGAAAAAGCACGCGATGTGCGTGATAACTCTTTGCGAGTTCCAAGCACTGAGCGTGGTCGTGTTGTGGACGTTCGTATCTATACCCGCGAACAGGGTGATGAGCTTCCCCCTGGCGCAAACATGGTTGCTCGAGTTTATGTAGCTCAGCGTCGCAAGATTCAGGTTGGCGACAAGATGGCTGGCCGCCATGGCAATAAAGGCATTATTAGCCGCATTCTTCCTCGCGAAGATATGCCTTTCCTCCCTGATGGCACTCCCGTTGACATCGTTTTAAATCCTTTGGGTGTACCAAGCCGCATGAATGTTGGTCAGGTGTTTGAGTGCTTAATGGGATGGGCAGCCGCCAACCTCGACTGTCGGGTAAAGGTGGTTCCTTTCGATGAAATGTATGGAGCTGAAAAGTCCCAGCAGACAGTTCAGGCTTATCTAAAGGAAGCCGCCAAGCAGCCTGGTAAGGATTGGGTATATAACCCTGAATCGCCAGGCAAGCTACCGCTTATTGATGGTCGCTCGGGTGAACCTTTCGACCAGCCTGTGACTGTGGGGTATGCCCAGATCCTTAAGCTCGTTCACTTGGTGGATGACAAGATTCATGCTCGCTCAACAGGCCCCTATTCCCTGGTGACACAGCAGCCCCTTGGTGGTAAGGCTCAACAAGGTGGTCAACGTTTGGGTGAGATGGAGGTATGGGCTCTTGAGGCCTATGGCGCCGCTTACACCTTGCAAGAGCTGCTTACTGTTAAATCTGACGATATGCAGGGCCGCAATGAAGCCCTAAACGCAATCGTTAAAGGCAAGCCTATTCCCAGGCCGGGAACGCCAGAGTCCTTCAAGGTGTTGATGCGTGAGCTTCAGTCTCTCGGACTCGACATCGCTGTTTATACAGATGAAGGGAAAGAAGTTGATCTGATGCAGGATGTGAACCCTCGCCGTAGTACTCCCAGTCGACCCACCTACGAATCCCTTGGCGTCGCGGATTACGACGAAGATTAAAGGCTTCATTATTTAACTGCTTTTCGTTCCCCAAACCGTTTGCGATTCGTTCATGACTAACAGCAACCTGCGTACTGAAAACCACTTCGATTACGTCAAGATCACGCTCGCTTCACCAGATCGGGTTATGGAGTGGGGGCAGCGCACGCTTCCTAATGGGCAGGTAGTTGGTGAAGTCACTAAGCCAGAGACGATCAATTACCGCACCCTTAAGCCTGAGATGGACGGGCTTTTTTGTGAGAAGATCTTTGGCCCATCTAAGGATTGGGAGTGTCATTGCGGTAAGTACAAGCGAGTACGTCACCGTGGAATTGTTTGTGAGCGATGCGGCGTTGAAGTTACCGAAAGTCGGGTTCGGCGTCATCGAATGGGTTTCATCAAGTTAGCCGCGCCTGTATCTCATGTTTGGTATTTGAAGGGGATCCCTAGTTATGTAGCCATCATGCTTGATATACCTTTGCGAGATGTTGAACAGATTGTGTATTTCAACTGTTATGTAGTACTTGATCCTGGTGATCATAAGGAGCTGAAGTATAAGCAGTTACTTACTGAGGATGAGTGGCTAGAGATTGAAGATGAGATTTATGCGGAAGACTCTACGATTGAGAATGAACCGATAGTTGGTATTGGTGCGGAAGCACTTAAGCAGCTATTAGAAGATTTGAATTTGGCTGAGGTTGCTGAACAGTTGAGAGAGGATATTTCCTCTAGTAAGGGTCAGAAACGGGCCAAGTTGATTAAGCGTTTGAGAGTAATTGATAACTTTATTGCTACTAATGCAAGGCCTGAGTGGATGGTGCTGGATGCAATTCCAGTTATTCCTCCAGATTTGCGCCCCATGGTGCAACTAGATGGTGGACGTTTCGCTACATCCGACCTAAATGATCTCTACCGTCGGGTGATTAACCGCAACAATCGTCTTGCGCGGCTTCAGGAAATCTTGGCTCCTGAAATTATCGTTCGCAATGAGAAGCGGATGCTCCAAGAGGCAGTTGATGCTCTGATCGATAATGGTCGTCGTGGTCGAACTGTTGTTGGTGCTAATAATCGCCCGTTGAAGTCACTTAGTGACATCATTGAGGGCAAACAGGGTCGCTTCCGCCAGAACTTGTTAGGTAAGCGGGTCGACTATTCCGGTCGTTCCGTGATTGTGGTGGGACCCAAGCTGAAGATGCATCAGTGCGGGTTGCCTAAAGAGATGGCAATCGAGCTATTCCAGCCTTTTGTGATCCATCGCCTGATTCGTCAAAACATTGTCAACAACATCAAAGCCGCTAAGAAGTTGATCCAGCGAGCTGATGATGAGGTTATGCAGGTGCTGCAGGAGGTAATTGAGGGACACCCGATCCTGTTGAATCGAGCGCCGACTCTGCACCGTCTGGGTATACAGGCTTTTGAACCGAAGCTGGTTGCTGGCCGTGCCATTCAGCTTCACCCGTTAGTTTGCCCTGCCTTTAACGCCGACTTTGATGGCGACCAAATGGCTGTTCATGTGCCTTTGGCGATTGAGGCTCAGACGGAAGCGCGAATGTTGATGTTGGCCAGCAACAACATCCTTTCACCTGCCACTGGCGATCCGATCATCACGCCTTCCCAGGACATGGTGCTTGGCTCCTATTACCTCACGGCGATTAAGCCTGGAGCTAGTTCTCCAGAATTTGGCGATCAATCCAGAACCTTTGCCGGTCTAGAGGATGCAATACATGCTTTTGAAGATAAAAGACTCCTACTGCATGACTGGGTTTGGGTTCGCTTTAACGGTGAGATAGAGGATGAAGATGAAATTGACAAACCTCTCAAGGCTGAATCACTTAGTGATGGCACTCGCATTGAGCAGTGGACCTATCGCCGGGATCGCTTTGATGAAGATGGAGCTTTGATTAGTCGCTACATCCTTACCACCGTGGGCCGCGTGGTGATGAATCACACGATTATTGATGCGGTGGCCGCTGCATGAGTCACTCCATAACCAGCTTTTTCTCTTACCTGATGTACGTGTAGCCATGACTTCAACTTCTCCTAAATCCAGCAAATCCTCAACCAAGTCCACCAAGGCCAAGGGTGCAAAGTCCAAGTCCAAGTCCAAGTCGAAATCCAAGGCCAAGGCGGTTAGTGCTTCGCC
Source organism: uncultured cyanobacterium (assembly GCA_913047395.1). Lineage (GTDB taxonomy): Bacteria > Cyanobacteriota > Cyanobacteriia > PCC-6307 > Cyanobiaceae > Prochlorococcus. The sequence goes on along the minus strand of CAJWUF010000002.1, from coordinate 67,075 downwards.
AGTTCTCGCTAAGACTCCACCGGCTTTCCACAATCGGATTGTCGATAAGAAGGCCCTTAAGCAGCTGGTTGCATGGGCTTACAAAACTCATGGCACCGCCGTAACAGCGGCCATGGCTGACAATCTTAAGGATCTTGGCTTTCGCTACGCCACCCAGGCTGCTGTTTCGATTTCAGTGGAAGACCTTAAGGTTCCTGAGGCCAAGCAGGATTTGCTTTGTCAGGCGGAGGCTCAGATTACGGCTACTGAGGAGTGCTATCGCCTTGGTGAGATCACAGAGGTTGAGCGACATACCAAGGTGATTGACACTTGGACAGAGACCAATGAGCGATTGGTCGATGCGGTCAAGAAGAATTTCAACCAGAACGATCCGCTTAATTCGGTCTGGATGATGGCCAACTCTGGCGCGCGAGGAAATATGTCTCAGGTGCGTCAGCTGGTTGGTATGCGCGGACTGATGGCCAACCCGCAGGGGGAGATTATTGACTTGCCCATTCGCACCAACTTTCGCGAGGGGCTAACGGTTACTGAGTATGTGATCTCCTCCTACGGCGCTCGTAAGGGTCTTGTAGACACTGCGTTGCGTACAGCCGACTCCGGTTATCTAACGCGTCGACTTGTGGATGTCGCGCAGGATGTGATCGTTCGTGAGGACGACTGTGGCACCACCAGAGCCATCATGGTGAGGGTGGAGGATGGCGGTTTTGGTAGTCGTCTTGTTGGTCGCCTCACTTCAGAGCAGGTCGTTAATGCGGAGGGCGAAATTCTTGCTGAGCGTGATACTGAAATTGATCCAGCTCTTTCCAAGCGTTTTGAAAAGTCTGGCGTTACTGGGGTCATGGTTCGCTCACCGCTTACTTGTGAGGCCATTCGTTCTGTTTGTCGGAAGTGCTACGGCTGGGCACTGGCTCATAACGAGTTAGCTGATCTCGGCGAAGCGGTTGGCATCATCGCTGCTCAGTCCATTGGTGAACCAGGGACTCAGCTCACCATGCGAACTTTCCATACCGGCGGAGTATCCACCGCTGAGACTGGTGTAGTCCGTTCGACGGTGGCCGGCAAAGTTGAATTTGGCGCGAAGGCTCGCGTGCGTGGCTATCGCACCCCTCATGGCGTAGAGGCTCAGCAGGCTGAGGTGGACTTCACTCTCACGGTGAAGCCATCAGGTAAGGCTCGCGTACAGAAGATCGAGATCACAAATGGATCTTTGCTGTTCGTTGGTAATGATCAAGAGATCGAGGCGGATGTAACGGTTGCTCAGATAGCAACTGTCGCGGTTAAGAAGAGCGTTGAGAAGGCCACCAAAGACGTGATTTGTGACTTGGCTGGTCAGGTCAGGTATGAAAAGGCGATTCAACCAAGGGAAGTTACTGACAGGCAAGGCAATATCACTCTTAAGGCCCAACGTCTAGGTCGCCTTTGGGTGCTTGCTGGTGATGTGTACAACCTTCCACCTAATGCCCAACCTGTGATTCAGGGCAATGTCAAAGTCAATCCTGGTCAAGTGTTAGCGGAAGCTAGCCAGGCCAGTGAGTTCGGAGGTGAGGTGCGTCTGCGCGACTCGATCGGTGATTCCCGAGAGGTGCAGATCGTGACGACTTCGATGACGATGAAGGATTTCAAGTTGCTCGGAGAGTCCACACACTCTGGTGAGCTTTGGCATCTGGAGGCCAAAGATGGCACTCGCTATCGCCTCAACACTATTCCTGGAAGCAAGATTGGCAATGGTGAAGTAGTAGCCGAGTTGGCTGATGACCGCTTTCGAACTCAGACCGGCGGTCTAGTGAAATTCGCACCTGGTTTGGCGATTAAGAAGGCACGCTCCGCCAAAAATGGTTTTGAGGTGAATAAGGGAGGCACCTTGCTGTGGATTCCTCAAGAGACTCACGAGATCAATAAGGACATCTCTTTGTTGATGATCGAGGATGGCCAGTGGATTGAGGCTGGTACTGAGGTTGTCAAGGACATCTTCAGCCAGACTGCTGGCATCGTTACGGTTACTCAGAAGAACGACATCCTGCGCGAAATTATCGTGCGCAGTGGCAGTTTTCACCTATGCACTGAAGCTAAGGCCCTAGAGCGTTTCACAGGCGATGGTCAGATGGTTAACCCTGGCGAAACCATCGCTAAGGGTATAAACGCAGAGGTCATGGTTTTTGTTCAGACCGTGGATACACCTGAGGGGACTGGTCTGTTGTTAAGGCCTGTAGAGGAATACACCATTCCAAATGAGGCGCAGCTACCCGAGTTGACTCATGTGAAGCAGCCAAAGGGCCCTTGCTTGGGGATTAAGGCCACCCAGCGACTTGCTTTCAAAGATGGAGAACTGATTAAGTCTGTTGAGAGTGTTGAGCTGCTTAAAACACAGCTGATTCTGGAAACTTTTGATACCACTCCTCAGATGACCGTGGATGTGGAGTCTGTACGTGATAAGCGCGCTAAGACCATCGATCGATTGCGCTTGGTGATTCTTGAGAGCATCCTGGTACGTCGCGATACAACCTCTGACTCCAGTCATGGCTCTACTCACACCGAGTTGCAGGTGGAGGATGGTCAGGCTGTGAAGGCCAGTGATGTGGTTGCTACTACTCAAATTCTTTGTAAGCAAGTGGGCATTGCCCAGGTGCCTGATGTTCAGGAGGGTGATCCTGTGCGACGTTTGATCGTTGAGCGTGAGGAAGACACCGTAACTGTGACGACTAACGCTAGTCCCCTCGTGAAGGTAGGTGATCGCTTGGTAGATGGCGACTCGCTGGCGAAAGGAGAGCCGTCCAGTTGCTGCGGAGAAGTAGAGGTTGTTGAAGGTAACGCTATTACCATGCGCCTTGGAAGGCCATACATGGTATCCCCAGACTCTGTTTTGCACGTGCGAGATGGCGACTTAGTGCAGCGGGGTGATGCTTTGGCGTTGTTGGTATTTGAACGTCAGAAGACAGGTGACATCGTGCAGGGTCTACCGCGGATTGAGGAGTTGTTAGAAGCTCGTCGCCCACGTGAATCTGCTGTGCTCTGTAAAAAGCCTGGCACTGTAGAGATCAAGCAAGGAGAAGATGATGAATCAATCACAGTGACTGTGATTGAGGCAGATGATGCTATTGGCGAATATCCGATTCTTCTTGGTCGCAACGTAATGGTCAGTGATGGACAGCAGGTTCATGCTGGAGAATTTCTCACCGATGGTCCGATTAACCCTCACGAGCTACTCGAATGCTTCTTCGAAGATCTACGTAGCCGCAAGCCATTGATGGAGGCGGCACAAGAGGCGATCGCTAACCTTCAGCATCGTCTAGTGACTGAGGTTCAGAATGTCTACAAGTCACAGGGTGTCTCGATTGACGACAAGCACATTGAGGTGATTGTGCGTCAGATGACTAGCAAGGTCCGTATTGAGGATGCAGGTGATACCACCTTGTTACCAGGGGAGTTGATCGAATTGCGTCAGGTGGAGGACACCAATCAGGCTATGGCGATCACAGGTGGTGCTCCCTCTGAATTCACGCCAGTTCTGTTGGGTATTACTAAGGCTTCTTTGAACACTGATAGTTTCATTTCAGCGGCTTCTTTCCAGGAGACCACACGAGTGCTCACCGAAGCCGCTATCGAGGGCAAGAGTGATTGGCTGCGCGGTCTCAAGGAGAATGTGATCATTGGTCGCTTGATTCCTGCCGGTACAGGCTTCAGTGGCTTCCAGGAAGAGTTGAGAGCCGAGGCTGGTCCTCACCCAGACATCCTGGCTGAGGATCCTGCCGGCTATCGCCGAATGCAGAATCTGCGTCCGGATTACACCGTGGACATGCCAGCAGCTCCTGCTGCCAGCTCAACTGCTGTTTTGGATGATCCAAGTGATGCCGATTTGGAGGCCACACGTAGCCGTCATGGCATAGATGCAGCGGCTAGTAACTTCGCTGCTTTTGTTCGCCCTGATGCTGACACTGAACTGCAGGAGGAACAGCTGCCAGATCCCGCTGCTCTCGAGGGGCTTCAGGAGGAAGGGCTGCTTACTGAGGAGTAAGTGGCTTTTTTGAACGTTCTTTTTTCTGCTACGCCAACGCTTGTTTGAGGTCGACTACATGCTTGAGCCCACAATTATTCCGCAACGGCGAAAGCCTCGCTACGGATTCCATACTCATACAGAGAAGCTCAATGGCCGTGTTGCGATGCTGAGCTTTGTTGTCTTAATGGTGTTGGAGGCAATACTCAGGCATGGACTGTTGACCTGGTGAGCTCCACCTATCTGTCTGGTGGCTATCAGGTGTTACTGGGTCGTAGTGCTGCACAGTTGGAAGATTGGGCGGTAGCAGAAGGCCAGCCGGCTTTTCGGGGTCGTCAGTTGCATGATTGGCTTTATGCCAAAGGGGCCAGAAGTCTGGAGGTGATCACGGTGTTGCCAAAGGCATGGCGCATCTCTTTGCAACAGCGAGGAATCACGGTAGGGAGGTTGCGGGAGCTAAGCCGCGCTGTCGCTGAGGATTCCACTACAAAATTGCTGCTATCAACAGTTGATGGCGAAACAATTGAGACAGTTGGCATCCCAACGCAGCAGCGCCTCACTGTTTGTCTTTCTAGTCAGGTGGGTTGTTCAATGGCTTGTCGCTTTTGCGCAACCGGCAAAGGTGGGTTGCAACGCTCGCTGGCAACCCACGAGATCATTGATCAGGTTCTGAGTATTCGTGAGGCGATGGATCGCCGTCCCTCTCACGTTGTCTTCATGGGCATGGGTGAGCCTTTGCTCAATACCGAAGCGGTACTGGCGGCTATTCGTTGTTTGAATATTGATCTGGGTATTGGTCAGCGTCGTATCACCTTGAGCACCGTAGGGGTGCCCCACACCCTGCCCCAGTTAGCAGAGTTAGCCTTGAAACGTCTTGGTCGTGCTCAATTCACCCTGGCTGTGAGTCTTCATGCTCCTAACCAAGAGTTGCGAGAAAGTTTGATTCCAGCTGCTCGCTTTTATCCTTTAGACGCTTTACTTGAAGACTGTCGTCATTATTTGGCGGTGACAGGACGGCGGGTAAGTTTTGAATACATCTTGCTGGGAGGCCTAAATGACCAGCCTCAGCATGCTGAAGAATTAGCAGACCGGGTTGGGGGCTTTCAGAGCCATGTGAATCTGATTGCCTACAACCCTATCGACGATGAGCCCTTTAAACGACCCACTTTGGGGACGATTGAGGCTTTCCGGCGTGTATTGGAGCGGCGTGGGGTGGCCGTTAGTGTGCGTGCAAGTCGAGGGTTGGATCAGAATGCTGCCTGTGGTCAGCTACGCCGCCAGAGTCAGCCGCAATGATTAAAGGTGTTGACTTGTAGTGGCTTAAGTCGCATCGCGGCTTGGATCGAATGCTCCACGAGGAAGGTTCTCCTTCCAGGGAGCTATAACCGTTAGTAATAAGAGGGATGGTACGGCGGCTGCAATGGTCAGGGCGAAGAATGTGCTCCATCCAACCTGACCTGCTACTAGTCCCCCTGGTGTTGAAAGTACTGAGCGACTAAGTGCATAGACCCCTGAGAAGAGTGCGTACTGGGCAGCGGAGAATCGTGGATTACAGAGGCTCATTAATAAGGCTAAGAATGCACTTACGACCATTCCGCTGCAGAAGTTTTCCACGCTGACGGCTATTAGTAGACCTTTGAAACCACCCCCAAATCGGGCCAAACCCCAGTAAGCGAGGTTGCTAATGGCACCAATAATTCCATAAATCCAAAGAGCACGGTTAAGGCCGAGCCGGGAGAAGAACAGGCCACCTATTGCTGTACCCAGCATTGCTGCACCGATGCCCCAGCCCCCTTGAACTGTTCCGATCACTTCGGGGGCAAATCCGCTTTGAATCAGAAAGGGAACCGCCATCATGCTCAGCAGTCCGTCTGGCCAGCGGTAGAGCATGACAAGTATCAGGATCTGTAATGCTCTGCGCCCGCCGGTGCGGCCGAGAAATTCTCTAGCTGGACCAATTACCGCTTCCTTGAGGTTGGGAACAGGATGTTGGATCTTTGCCAACTTGGGAGCCAGCAGGGTTAAAGGGGCAATTGCCAGCATCAGTACAGCTGCTGTGAGAAAAGCGATTCGCCAGCCGAACTTTCCGGCGATGACGAAGCCACCGGCTCCGATGAACAGCATCGCTCCGCGGTAGCCGAGCGTGGCTGCTGCGGCACCGACTCCACGCTCGGTACTTGGTAAAAGGTCGGTTCGGTAAGCATCCAGTACTACATCCTGAGAGGCGCTGAGTACCGCTACCAAGATTGCGGCTAGACCTATCAGCAGCAGCTCAGAGGGAGCAGCACCTGGATGAAGGAAGGTGAATCCAAGCAGTGCTACTCCTATCAGTAGCTGCAGTAGGGCCATCCAGCCCCGTCGTCGGTCTGGCCAAGGGATCGCCCAGCGGTCCATCAGCGGAGCCCAGAACAGCTTGAGGGTGTAAGGCAGTTCTGAAAGACCGAGCAGACCAACCATCCCCACTGGGATTCCACTGGAGGTCAGCCAGCCTTGAAGCAAGCTACTGATTGACATCAATGGCAGGCCGCTTGCGAAGCCTTCCAGGCCAACGGTGAGAGTGCGTCGCCAGGCTCCGGATGAGTTTTCCCTGATGCTTCCTCTCATCAGATCAGAGCGAATTCGAGAACAATGGCTGAAAGCATGCCAATTTGTTCTTCGCTCCCTCCACTCTTTTCCCCGTCCTAAATCTTGCCTGCTCAGAGCTGGCCTCAGGGTATTTGTGGTTTGGGTGGCTTTCGAACGCAGGCAAGCTGAACAGCAAGCAGACAGTTGCAGCTCAGCTTGGCGATGCTGAGCTGGTCTGTATGTAATTGGATTCAGTTATTTCACTCACTACCGTGGCTGCCGTTGTATTGGGCTGGACAGCAGAATGGCGTTATTGATCAACAATCCTTGAATTTTTTCCGTTCCACTGTGATGCCGGCCCTAATTCTGGCCTTGTTCGGGGTGGCTTTGCTTGCTGTTACGGCTCGCATCTGGCTGCCTGGGGACATGCTCGCACCTGCCCCAATCGGTTGAGATCAGTTGGCCTATTGCCTTTACGATCAAGTCCATGAATGATGCTTTTAGAAAGCCATGGAAAGAGGGTCTGGCCAATTTGGCGGTTGACCCTGATGTATTGGCAAAGGAATTGGCTGCTGAACAGCTTGGTGATCCGTTAGACGAGATCAATAAGCCATGGAAAGAGGGTCTGGCCAATTTGGCGGTTGACCCTGATGTATTGGCAAAGGAATTGGCTGCTGAACAGCTTGGTGATCCGTTAGACGAGATCAATCAAGATGATTCAGATATTGCACTTGTTTGTGATTCAGGCCTCAACTTGCTTAAGCAAGGCCACCAAGAGCGCCTGCAGGGGCTAAGGGTGTTTTGCGAACATAGGGATCCCAGGGCCGTAGCTTTGTTGTTGCCCTTGTTGCAGGAGTCTTGTCCAGTTGAACGGATGAGTGCTGTTTATGCCCTTGGTCGTAATCCTTCTCCGCCAGCTTTAGAGCCCCTCTTGCAGTTGTTGCAAGCAGACAGTAACGCCTATGTGCGTAAGGCAACCGCTTGGAGTTTGGGGAATTACGCCGATGCTCGGGTACTTAAACCACTCATTCATGCTCTTCAGAATGATGTTGCTGCAGTGCGTCTTTGGGCCACCGGTTCAGTAGCGGAAGTCGGCAGCACGTCTGCTGGCAATGCTGATATCGCAGCAGGTCAATTGTTGATGAGTTTGCAGATCGACGGTGAGTCCGTTGTTCGTAGTAACTGCATCTGGGCCTTAGGACGTCTCTACGAAATGTTGGAAGAACCACGTCGGCAGGAGTTGGTGGAGGTTTTTATTAATGCTTTGCTGAACGATGGAGAGTCTTCTGTGCGTGATGAGGCTCGCATTGCCCTTGAGCAGTTGGAGAACCAAGAGGTTATGAAGCGGCTTCGAACCCTTATGGATTCAGGACTGTTGGCTTGATGTTGTTTTGGGGCGTCTCTATGGCTGATGATTTGCACAGCCTTGTGAAAAGTTGGAAGTCAGCTTTGGCTTAAGGCCACTAGCATTCGAGTCCTTCGCGATGAAGTGGATGCCTCAACGCACTCTGCGGTTCCGGATTTTTCAAGATGGCCGTGTAGAAGAGAGTGTTGAGGGAGTTGTTGGAGAGAGCTGTCAGCAACTCACTGAGCGAATTGAGGCTGCCCTTGGTGCTGTTGAGCAAAGCAGGCCTACTGCAGAAGCGTTCCTTCGTCCACAGGATCAGTCTCAAACTATTCCGGCGGAACTTTTTTGATGTCGCATTTCAGCACCGTTAAGACACAACTGCGTCAGCGAGAGCCTCTTGTACAGGCGCTGAAGGATCTTGGTTATGTCCCTGAAGAAGGTGAGCGTTTGGTGCGCGGCTATCGCGGACAAACAGTCACCACTGAATTAGCTGTGATCATGCCTGAAGGTGGAGATATAGGTTTCCGTTTAAATGGCGACACCGGAGCCTACGAATTGGTGACTGACCTGGATCTCTGGAGGCAATCTGTACCGATGGAGCGTTTTCTTGCCCAGCTAACTCAGCGTTATGCCTTGAATACCATTTTGGCGGCTACGGCTAAGGAAGGGTTTGAGGTGGCTGAGCAGTGCAGAGCAGAAGATGGCTCTATAGAACTGGTGGTAACACGCTGGGACTCTTGACATCTTCCGTTGACTATTGATTGATCCATCAGCAGCGTTTCGAGTACCGGCTCAGCTTGAAGAAGGGCCGAATGGTTTGGAGCCATTGCTTGGTGGGCAATTGTCGGAAAAGGCCGTCTGGGTTGATGAGTCGTTATGCATCGGTTGTCGCTATTGCGCTCATGTGGCAACAAATACCTTTGTAATTGAGCCAACTTTGGGCCGTTCGCGAGCTATCAGGCAGAACGGGGATAGTACTGAACGCATCCAGGAAGCTATTGCTACTTGCCCTGTGAATTGCATTCAATGGGTCCATTTTGAGCAGCTAGATGAACTACGTGCTCACTTAGCCGCTCTGGAATTGCTTCCCCTCGGCTTGCAAAGCTCTTCTCGTCGTCGCCGAACCAAGCCTCCTCAGGGTTGATGGAGTCTTCTTTGTTGCAGAGCTCGTTACCTTGCCGTCGCTTTGGCCGCACTGGTTTGGCTATGCCTGTGTTGTCGTTGGGGGGGATGCGTTTTCAGCAGAGCTGGACGGATCTGCAGGCGGAGGCAATCACTCGTGAGTCGCAGCAACAGTTAGAGGAAACTGTGAAGCAAGCCGTGGGCTGCGGGCTTCATCATGTTGAAACGGCACGCCATTACGGCAGTTCTGAGCGGCAGTTGGGATGGGCTTTAGCGTCTGTTTCGGATCCGTTGCGGTTGCTGCAGAGCAAAGTCCCTCCTCGAGAAGATCCCAAAGTCTTTGAGGCGGAGTTGGCCTTGAGCTTTGAAAGATTGGAATGTGAACGGCTGGATCTCTTTGCTATTCATGGTCTCAATCTTCCAGAGCATCTTGAGCACACGATGCGGCCGGGCGGTTGCCTTGAAGTGGTGCGTCGTTGGCAGGCTGATGGGCGTATAGGTCATGTGGGTTTTTCCAGCCATGGCCCTACAGAGCTAATCGTGCAGGCGATTGAGACAGATGTCTTTGATTATGTGAATCTGCACTGGTATTTCATCCGTCAGGACAACGACCCTGCACTAGATGCTGCGCTAAGTCATGACCTTGGTGTTTTTATTATTAGCCCAACGGATAAAGGCGGTCATCTGCATAGTCCTTCGGCTCAGCTTTTAGAGCTCTGTGCTCCTCTTCATCCGATTGTGTTTAACGATCTTTTCTGCTTGCAGGATCCACGGGTCCACACGATCAGTGTTGGTGCTGCTAAGCCGAGTGACCTTGATCGACATCTTGAGGCAGTTGGCCTTTTGCAGAGGGCGGTTGAGTTGCTTCCACCAATTCAGCAACGACTCGCTGATGCTCAATTGGTGGCTTTAGGGGATGATTGGCTGGCTACTTGGCAGCAGGGCTTGCCGCATTGGCACGAGACTCCAGGTCAGATCAATATTCAGACTTTGCTTTGGCTTCATAACTTGGTGGAGGCTTGGGGTATGGAGGGGTATGCCAAAGCTCGTTACGGGCTACTTGGTAATGGAAGTCACTGGTTCCCTGGAGCGAATGCCGAAGCATTGGATGGCGATGTCAGTGAGGCGTCCTTGCGGGAAGCTTTGGTGAATAGCCCTTGGTGTGATCAGATTCCAAGTTTGCTAAGGGGCCTGCACAAACGTCTCGGGGGATTACCTGGGCAGCGACTGACTAGTGCCTAAGCCCCGAGCGGGTTCTTGGTAGGTATGCCAACTCGACGTGGATATGTTGCTGGGCATGGGAGTGATGGCCGCAGGCGCAGTTGATGTCGAACCCCACGATTGCCAGGGAGCTCGCGACGTTCCACCTTGATTAGATCTGCTTTTAGCAACCTGAGGGCTTTGGCAAGATCTTGTTTGTCCTCGGAGTTCCACTGGCCTCGAAATAGCAGAGCTTCCCCGTCAGGCTTTAACAGTGGGACAAGGTATTCGGCGATCACCGGTGCTGTGCTCACTGCACGAGCCATGGCTAGATCAAACAAGCCGCGGCAGGAGGGATCCTGTCCGGTGAGTTCTGCCCGCTCGGTACGTACCTTGACACGGGAGGTTAGTCCCAGAGTTTCCGTTATCGCAGTAACAGCAGCTGTTTTGCGGCTTACTGAATCCACCAATGTGACATTTGCTCCAGGCAGCGCAATTGCTACCGCTAGACCAGGGAAGCCACCGCCAGTGCCTACGTCGATGCAATAGCGGAGTTGCTGAGGGTTCTCCAGTTCGCGTTTTATCGGCCAGAGGCTATCGAACACCTGAGTGATCCAGTAGTCATCCCCTTCGACTAGGCGGGTGAGGTTGACCCTGGTATTCCATTGACGTAAGAGCACTTGCAGGGTGATCATTTGCTCCAACTGTTCATTGGAGGGCTGCCAATCAAGGGCCTGCCAGAGCTCTGCATTTGAGTTCGTAAAGCAGCTCTGATTTGGCATGGGCAACCAGCGACTAATTCTCTTTAGGATGGAATTGTGGAGGAGAAGAGCTGATGATCTTCTATTGGTTGTGACCTCTTTAAAGAGCCATTACGACCGCTTGGGAGTTGCTCGCTTAGCAGATGTCGAAACCATTCATAGTGCCTTTCGCCAACGCAGCAAGGCTCTCCATCCAGATACTGCTGAGCTTCCTGCTGCAGAGGCTGCTCAGCAGTTTCAGCTGTTGTATGAGGCCTATGAGCTCCTTTCCGACCCGGAGCGACGTCGGGCGTATGACGCCAGTCTGGTAGCAGCTGCATTGTTGGAAGCAACGAGCTCCAATCAAGGACCTGAGCATTTCTCTTCTCAGTCATCTGGTGCCGCAAAGGGGATGGGCGCGCGCCGCCCCCTCTCCGGGGGGGAGTGGTTTTCCCTGATGCTACTGAGCCTTGCTTTGCTATTTAGTTTGCTGTTGGGATTAGGCATGGTTTTGCTACAGGGGCGGGAACTACAAGTTTGGCCAAGTTGGCTCACCGGTGAGCAGACTCTTGGTAGCACTTCAACATTGCCTGTTATCAATGTCGTTATTGCCTCCAGAGCAGACGCCTTTGGACCGTCACTCCCTTGCTTCTTTGGAGAGTTGGCTTCAGCAGCTAGGTGCTGAGCGCAGTAGCAGCAACCCCTGTCGATGGATTTGGTTTCTACCTCAATGGTCAGCCGAGATACTCCTTGAGCAAGAGGAGTTGAGGGTCATTTGGCAACAGGATGGTCAGCGTAGCCAAAGCTGTCTTTCTTATTGCCTTCCACGCTGCGATGTGGAAGCCACCCTTTCGGCGGGACCTTGACGACGGCCGTTCTGACTTTGGTAAATGGCATGCATTTAGAGGGCTTCTAATCCTGCATGGATAGCTACATAGCATTGCTCCAACTGAGCGTCGTTGAGGCAGAGCGGCGGTAGTAGATAAACGACCTCACCTAGAGGCCGCAGGAACACGCCATTGTTGATGGCTTCTTGCTTGACGATGTGGCCTGCCGGGTTTAGGTAGCCATGCTCATCATCTACCGCGAGGTTGAATGCGGCGATGGTTCCTACAAGTCGTGGCCGCTGAACTTTTGGATGTTTCGCTAGGGCTTCGAGATGAGGCCGATGCCTGGCTTCAAAGCCTTCGTAGCTTTTGGGGTTGCTCTCCAGCAGGTCCAGGCTGGCGTTTGCGGCGGCGCAGCCCAGTGGATTGGCCGTGAAGCTGTGGCCGTGCCAGAGGGTGAGGCATGGATCATCTCCTACAAAATCAACAAAAATTTCTTCGCGGGCCATGGTTATGCCCATTGGTAGAAATCCGCCGGTGAGTCCTTTGGAGAGAGCGACTAGATCGGGCTTAAGTCCAGCGCGTTTAAAGGCGAATTGTGCTCCACAGCGTCCGAAGCCTGTGAGTACCTCATCAGCAATAAGCAAGGCTCCTGCTTCCCGCACTCGCTGCTCGACTTCCTGTAGGAACTCAGCTCGCACCATGGCCATACCTCCCGCTCCTTGGACCAACGGCTCGAGGATTACTGCCGCTGTTGGGGTTTTAAGACTTCGTTCTAGTTCAGCTAGAGCGATCCGTTCACGTGATTCAACCTCTTCATCGCCCCACCAGGTGGCGGGCCAGGGAACTCGGGCTACTGGAAACATCATTCCCTCAAATGGGGCATTGAATAGGTTGCGCTCTCCCACTGCCATCGCCCCGAAAGTGTCGCCGTGGTAAGCACCGTTGAAGGCGATCAGTTGTTGCCTAGGTTCGCCGCGGTTATGCCACCACTGACATGCGATCTTGAGTGCTACCTCTACTGCGGTGGAGCCGTTATCAGAGAAGAAGAGGCGTTCAAGTCCCGTAAGGGAACTGAGGCGCGCTGCTAGTTGCTCAGCTTGGGGGTGAACAAAATCTGCAAAGATCACCTGCTCTAGCTGCTGAGCCTGGTTTGCGATAGCCGCGGCGATACTTGGATGGGCGTGGCCGTGAAGAGTGACCCACCAGCTGCTGATTGCATCAATGAGAGGAGGTGCACCATCCAAGATCAATAGAGCTCCATCGGCCGCTATTACACGTTGCGGTGGGGTTGCCGATGCGATCTGGGTGAACGGAGGCCAGAGATGAGGATGCCAACTATTTGAGTCATGTGCAGACAGTGGCTCTAAGCAATCCATGGCCCGGTTGGCGGTTTTGTCATGTTGGATCTTGTTGTTGCGGCATGAACCGATCTTCAAGACTGTTAGCAAGCCTTTGGCTAGAGGTGTTGTATACACCTTTCGGTAAATTTCGCGCTCTGATTATTTTTATATGCCTGTCAGGAAGTTTCTATAGCTGAATGAGGTTGTCAGTTGTGTGGTTTTTAAAATAAGCAATGGCGTTATCTGTATTGCTCCAATTTCTTGCAGTGAGCAGAGAAGATTGATTTAGCGACAAACTTCACTTTGTTGTTCTCCCTGGGTGGCGAGTGGGCCGCAATTGAACCAGCGCACCATATTGACTTCAATATCGGTGAATAGCACCAGGATCCCTCCGCAGAGCAAAACAACTGCGACGGCGGCCCATGATTGATTTTTGTTCATTGGTGTTCACTCCAGTTTTTCAGTAGTCGTTTGAGGTTAAGGTTCAGATCCTGCAGATGCCACTGCTCTGCAAGTGCTGTTGCTGTGAGATTGGTTAGGTGAGGCAACTGGGCGATTACAGGTACTCCACTGAATTGTTCCAGGGTTTCAGGGTTGTCAGGATGAATTTCACCATTGAGGATCAGTCCCAATACGGACAGTTTGCGCAAGCGCAGGGCTTCAAGGCTTAGCAGGGTGTGATTGATGGTACCCAGTCCACTGCGTGCCACGAGGATTACAGGTAGTTGCCAACGCTGTAGTTGCTGGAGTTGCAGCCATTGGCGGTTTAGTGGAACCATTAGCCCGCCTGCAGTTTCCACTACCAGTGGACTTGATACGGCAGGTAGGTCGAGTTGGTCGGAGTCAATGCAGCAGTTTTCCTGTTCTGCGGCCCAGTGGGGTGATACAGCGGCCTGGAATCTATAGACCTCTGGTATCCATCGTTCGCTGGGCAGATTTAGGAGTCGACAAAGCCACTCACGATCACTACCTCCCTCTAGGCCGCTTTGTACTGGTTTCCAGTAGGTGGCGCCTAGGCCTTGCACTAGTAATGCACTGACTACTGTTTTACCCACGTTGGTGTCGGTGCCGCAGACGATTAGGCGGGGTATTTCAGTCGTCATCGCTGGATTAGTAGTAGCTGGATCAGCCAGGTGAGCTCTGCAACACCACTCTCTTGGTGACTAGGCCAGGCTTGTTTAAGACGACGCCATTTGCTAATCCCCATGGCGGGGTAAGGGCTGGAGTGGGCGCCCATTTGGCGCATGGGTCTTAACAGCGAAAACACTTCAGCACTTTTTTGGGTGAAGCGGTGCAGTTGTTGATAGCGGATGCAATCAGGGGGGAGGACTTCCAGTAATGAAGATTGAGAGGGTAATGGCATGGCACTGCATGTCACGCCTGCGGCAGCGGCAGCATGGTGCCACTGGGGGAAACTTCCATGTACTGGTAAAGCCAATGCCATCCAGCCACCAGGCGCTAGAGCCGCTAACCATTCCTTCAGTCGGGCTTGAGGATTGCTTAGCCAGTGCAGGGCAAAACTTGAAACCAGCAAGCTAGGTGGCTGAGGCAAAGGTGGAAGCCCCAGATTGAGATCCCATAGCTGTGAGGGTCTGTGTCGATGATGGAGCGTCAGCATTTCGGAGCAGCCATCCACCCTGAGCACTTGTCGCTGAGGCATGCAGGTCTCTAGAGCATTAGCTATATGGCCCGTACCAGAACCGAGGTCCACCCAGAGACCTTCTGGGATCTGATGCTTGGCACAGTGTTTAGCGAGCCGCCAGGCCACGGCACGCTGTAATCGTGCTTGGCCGTTGTAAGTGCTTGCAGCCTGGTCAAAGTTTTTCAGCACCAGGTTGGACCAGCCACTGCTCATTGGGCTGACTCCAACCAATCATGTACGCGCTCGATTAGTCCTGGTACCAGTAAGGCATGTCCGGCATCGGGCAGTTTCCAATGGCAAGGGGGACTTTTCAGGTGTTTCAGCAAGGCGTCGATTAAGGAGGTTCGGGCAGCTGGAACCACGATCGAGTCTTGCTCAGCTTCGACTACCAGCACCCTTGCCTTGGCAGGAAGTCCTGCTGGTAAACCATCAGTTTTGATTAGTAGCTCAAGATCAGTCTGTAGTTGCTTGCGACCGTTTAAGGAGAGGCCTTGCTGGATGGGGCCGGCGGGTATGGCGCTGATAGGACTGGGCTGGGCGGCTCTAGCGAGGAAAGCTTGGAGCATGGCGCTTTCATCTGTTGAGCCGAGACGCTCTTGCATGCCCCGTAGGCCAGTGCGTAGGGCACGGTTCGCTGGTCCTTTTGGTAAGAAACGCCCGAAGCTTGCTAGCAACACCAGATCGGTGGCTTGCCTGAGCACCTCGCTGGCCAGCAGGTGTGGACCTAAAGAATGGCTGATTACCACTTGCCGCTGCTTTGTTTGAGGTTCAGGTTCGTTGTGCCATGCGGCTTTTAGGGGCGGTAGTGCTCCGTAGCCCTGTTCGTTGCTCTGCCATAACCAGTCATGTGCTTGAAAGTGACGCTTCCAGAGCTGCCAGGTGTTGCTATCGCCACACCAGCCGTGCATGGCGATCACTTGCTTCATTGAGCATCCAGGGCGGCTAACAGCCTTCCCAATGTCTCATTGGGTAGATCTCTGCGCAGTACAAGCCGAAGACGTGCTGTCCCTTCTGGAACAGTAGGTGGACGGATTGCAATGCTGAGCAATCCTGCTTCTTCTAGTTGACTTTGGCGATCAAGAGCTTGTTGGTCGGCACCGATTATCAAAGAGAGGATTGGCCCATGTCCTGGAGGCCGTGTCCATCCCTTGGCTGCTAGTTGAGAGCGCCATTGCTCGGCATGCTGCTGCAGTTGCTCACCCCAGTACGGATGAGCCTCAATCAGTGTTAGGGCGCTTAGTGCTGCTGCTGCTAGGGGTGGTGCAAGTGCTGTTGTGTAACGAAAGGCGCCACTGTTCTGCAGAAGGTGTTCGCCCATAGCGGAATCGCCAGCTAGGAAGGCACCGCCGCTGCCGAATGCTTTGCCGAAGGTGCCGCTGATTATCGTCACTGGTGCAGAGAGCCCATGGCATAGGCCTCTCCCTTGAGGTCCGATTACGCCCAGGGCATGGGCTTCATCCACTAGCAGCCTGGCACCATGCATCTCGCAGAGCTCAGCCATTGCCTTTAGTGGTGGGCTGGTGCCCTCCATGCTGAACAGGCTTTCGGTAAGTACAAGCGGTGGCTGATTTGGTTGTTGGTGTCTGCAGCGCTCTAGCTGATGATTTAGATCAGCTAGGTCATTGTGTGCATAACGCTGCAGCCTGGCGCCACTGGCCTTGACGCCTACCAATAGAGAATGGTGAACCAGACGGTCAGCTAGTACCGGGGTATTGCGGTTGGCCAATGCAATGACGGCGGCCAGGTTTGCCTGGAATCCACTCGGGAAAAGCAAGACACGCTCGCGGCCTAACCATTTAGCAAGGGCGTCTTCTAGCGCTACATGTACAGGTCGACTGCCGGTTACCAGTCGGGATCCACCTGCTCCAACACCTTCTGAGTGCAAGGCTGCCTGGGCAGCTTTGATCAGCTCAGGATGCCGACACAGGCCAAGGTAATCGTTGCTGGCTAGGTCTAGCAGGGGTTCTGATTTGCCATGCGGTGTAACTGCTTTTAATTCAGTCGGCCCTGGGCCTGGATACCAGGTGCGCAGTTGGCGACGGCGGGCAGGGGGAGGACTCTGCATGTGTTCCAGTTTGAAGCCAGGCGCAGTTCAGGACGATTTCTTTGACATGATCTTGCTGTGCTGGCATCGCGTTGGCGCCAGCGCAGTAAAGGTTGAATTTAAGGGCTCTTTAGAATTGAGAAGATGAATTCAGTGGCGCGCGTCACGACTGCCTCCGACGTCGCCAAGTTTGATTTGGATCCATCAGCGATCTTTCCTTTCCCGCTGGATGAATTCCAGCTTGAGGCTATTGAAGCCCTTAACCAAGGGCATTCTGTTGTTGTTAGTGCTCCAACTGGGTCCGGTAAAACATTGGTGGGCGAATACGCCATCCACAGGGCTATTTCTCATGAGCGGAAGGTCTTTTACACCACGCCTTTAAAGGCTCTTTCAAATCAGAAGCTGCGAGATTTTCGCGAGCAGTTTGGCTCGCAGAACGTGGGGCTGATGACCGGTGATTTAAGTGTTAACCGGGAGGCCTCGATCGTGGTGATGACTACCGAGATCTTCCGCAACATGCTTTATGCGGAAGCCGACCAAGATGATGATCCGCTGGCTGATGTGGAAGCGGTGGTGCTCGATGAGTGCCATTACATGAATGATTCACAGCGCGGCACGGTGTGGGAGGAGTCAATCATTCACTGTCCATCATCTGTGCAGTTGGTGGCACTTTCTGCGACGGTGGCTAATGCTGGGCAGCTAACCGACTGGATCGAGCAGGTGCATGGCCCTACGCGGCTTGTACTTAGTGACTTTCGGCCAGTACCACTGCATTTCAGCTTTTGCAGTGCCAAGGGATTGCATCCTCTACTCAACGATGCGGGCACAGGGTTGCATCCCAACAGCAAGGTGTGGCGTGCTCCCAAGGGTTACAAGCGCAAGGGTCGCTCTCCTAAGCCTCCTCAGCCAGAACCACCGCCGATCAGCTTTGTGATTGCGCAGATGGCAGAACGCGAGATGTTGCCGGCGATTTATTTCATCTTTAGTCGCCGTGGCTGTGACAAGGCTGTAAGGGATCTTGGTTCCCAGTGTTTGGTCTCGCCATCGCAGCAAGATCAGATTCAACAGCGTCTTCGGGTCTATAGCGAGGCCAATCCGGAGGCAGTACGTGATGGCATACATGCTGATGCCCTGCTGCGGGGGATCGCCGCGCATCACGCCGGTGTACTGCCTGCTTGGAAGGAATTGATCGAGGAGTTATTTCAGCAAGGGCTTGTGAAGGTGGTATTTGCTACTGAAACCTTGGCGGCAGGGATAAATATGCCGGCTCGTAGCACTGTGATTTCGACGTTATCCAAGCGCACTGAGCGTGGCCACCGACCACTAATGGGGAGTGAATTTCTGCAGATGGCCGGACGTGCTGGTCGGCGTGGTTTGGATTCTGAGGGCTATGTGGTCACGGTGCAGAGTCGCTTCGAGGGTGTACGTGAGGCAGGTCAGCTGGCTACTAGCCCAGCTGATCCCCTTGTCAGTCAGTTCACTCCTAGCTATGGCATGGTGTTGAACTTGTTGCAACGCCATGACCTCAAGAAGGCAAGGGAACTTGTAGAACGCAGCTTTGGACGCTATTTAGCCAGCCTGGATTTGGTGGATGATGAGGAGTCGCTTGAGCAATTGCGGCTTCAGTTAGGGCAGTTGCAGGGGGTGGCTGGTGATGTCCCATGGGAAGACTTTGAGGACTACGAGAAGCGACGTAGTCGTCTTAGAGAAGAGAGACGTTTGCTGCGGATATTGCAACAACAGGCGGAAGAGACTCTGGCTAATGAGCTCACCCTTGCATTGCAGTTTGCCAGTGTGGGCACGTTAGTAAGCCTAAAGGCTCCCCAGTTGCGCGGACGAGTTACCCCGGCGGTGATCGTCGACAAGCTTGAGGGCCCAGGCCAGTTTCCGCTTTTGCTTTGCCTAACAGATGAGAACGTTTGGCTGCTGCTTCCTTGTCAGGCGGTGGTAAGCCTGCATGCGGAATTGAGTTGCTTACAAGTGAGTGGTTTGGTTGAGCCGAGTCTGCAACGTGCTGGTGAACTTCGCCATGGTGATCAGCAGAGTGGAGGTTTTGCTCTGGCTATAGCCCATATCGCTAAGCGCCACGACATGACTACTCCTCAGTACGACCTGGCGGGTGAGGTGCTAACCCAGGCGCAGCTGGTTCGTGGTCTTGAGGAAGAGTTAGAGCAGCAACCTGCTCACCGTTGGGGGGATCGCAAACAACTCAAGAAACACCGTCGACGCATGGAAGAACTTGAGCTTGAGATCCGTGAACGACAGCAGTTGCTTCACCAGCGTGCCAACCGTCACTGGGAGACATTTTTGAGCCTGATCAAGATACTTCAGCATTTTGGTTGTCTTGATGATCTAGATCCCACGGAGATCGGTCGCACTGTGGCGGCTCTGCGGGGCGATAACGAACTCTGGCTAGGCCTGGCGTTAATGAGTGGCCATTTGGATGAACTGTGCCCGCCAGATCTAGCGGCAGTATTCGAGGCGATTAGCACGGAGGTGAATCGTCCTGATCTTTGGAGTGGTTTTCCTCCTACTGCTACTGCGGAGGAGGCTTTGCATGATTTAGCTGGTATCCGCCGAGAATTAATGCGAGCGCAGGAGCGCAGGCAAGTCGTTGTCCCTGCATGGTGGGAACCAGAGTTAATGGGCTTGGTAGATGCCTGGGCGCGAGGAATAGCTTGGAGTGATCTGATTGCAAATACGTCATTGGATGAGGGAGATGTCGTGCGGATACTCCGTCGCACAGTGGATCTGCTTGCACAGGTGCCTTACTGCGAGGCGATTAGTGAGCAATTGCGTAGTAATGCACGCTTGGCGCTGAAAGCGATCAATCGTTTCCCCGTCTGTGAGGCAGAGGATCTATTGAAAGCAGCTGCAATTGAAGATGGAGGACTGAATCCCGCTACAGAACGGGCGGCTTGATCAAGGGGCTGGCTGGCTCAGTCAGTCGCCTGGGATAGTCAAGCCCTGCCCTCATGAGTTATACGAACAATCCCCTTTGTGATGTTGCATTGCTTCTGTAGTTAGTGGGACATGACGAGCTCATCTAAGTCAGGGATTATCTCGTGACGTCGTGGTGGAAACCAGGTCAAGGCAAGATAGACGCCGCCGAGATAAGCGACGGAATTGCCTAACCCTTGCAAAATCTGCCTAGTTTCATCATCGCAAAATTGTTAATGATTGCAAAAAGTAGATAAACCAACGCTACGACAACTGCCGCTGAGGCAACAACGGTACCTAACCCGAAAGTGATCGAAGATGCGGCCGATAAGGAGCTACCAGAGAGAGTAGGCGAGAAAATATATTCCCAGGCTAAGACTAAATTCTCCTTGGCTAGTACTGGTATCTTGAATTAACTTGGGTTGAAGTACGCCAGGTGCTACTTGTGCGAAGAACTCGTAGGAATAGAAAAGGTAGGTAATAAGAAAAGGCCCCAGGTTCGCCAGTGTCGACGTGCTCGATGGTGATGGCTAATGATTTGTTTCTGGGTGTCTTCCTGGAATATTGATCCGCTTCGCTTTTGTTTTATACGCGGCTTATGGTCGAGGACTAGTCATTGATGCCGGGTCGACAATGCGATCGAACTCCGCTGCACTTACATAGCCGAGTTCTAGGGCGGCTTCACGCAGGCTTACCTCCTGATTATGCGCTAGGTGGGCAATCTCACTGGCCTTGTCGTAACCGATTTCTGGGGTTAATACCGTCACCAGCATTAGCGACTGTTCAAGATCCCGCTTGATCTTGTTCTTGTTTGGTTCGATGCCTTGCACCATGGCAACCCTGTAGTTGTAGCAGGCGTCGTGAAGCAATGAAATGCTATGCAGCAGGTTGAAACCAATTAGGGGTTTGTAGACGTTCATCTGCAGATTGCCGCCACTACCTGCCATGGCTACGGCTGAATCCAGCCCGAGAACCTGTGTGCAGACCATGGCCATGGCCTCGCATTGAGAGGGGTTTACTTTGCCTGGCATGATCGAGCTGCCGGGTTCATTCTCAGGTAGATGCAGTTCGGCAAGGCCGGCTCTTGGACCACAGGCCAGTAAACGCAGATCATTGGAGATCTTTAAAAGGGTGACCGCCAACATGCGCAGTTGGGCCATTGCATTTACCAATCCGTCATGGCTCGCCATCACGGCGAACTTGTTCACAGCGGAGCTAAGGGGCAGGCCTGTGAGCAGGGCAAGCTCTGCAGCTGTTTCTTCAGCGAAGCGAGCTGAGGCATTGAGGCCAGTCCCTACGGCCGTGCCTCCAAGCGGCAGGGGATAGAGCTCTACAAGGCTTGCCTGAATACGGCCACGGGCTGTGACGATTTGATCTCGCCAGGCTGAGGCCTCCTGTCCAAGGGTGATAGGTACGGCGTCTTGTAGATGAGTTCGGCCGATTTTGATGATTTCGCTCCAGGCATTACTTTTATTGTTAAAGGCTTCGATTAATCGCTCCAGTTCAGGCAGCAATTGTTTAGTGATCCCCTCTGCTGCGGCGATGTGAATAGCGCTAGGGAATGCATCATTGGTGGACTGGGATCGATTGACATGATCGTTTGGATGCACCGGCCTATGGCTGCCTAGGGGCTCGCCGCTCGCCTGAGATGACAGGTTGCTAATCACCTCGTTGACGTTCATGTTCGTGTGGGTGCCGCTACCGGTTTGCCAGACTCTCAATGGAAACTGGTCGTCATGGAGACCGGCAGCAATAGCTGATGCTGCGTTGATGATTAGATCGCGCTGGGTTTCATCGAGTACACCTAGGCGAAAGTTCACGCTGGCGGCAGCCTGTTTGATTAATGCCAAAGCATGGATGAGTTCAGCCGGCATACGGTCATCGCTGATAGCGAAGTTCAGTAGCGATCGCTGGGTTTGGGCGCCCCAGAGAACATCGGCAGGTACCTCAACAGTTCCCATGCTGTCGTGTTCGATACGCACCAGGTCAGTCATCACGTCCTTGGCAAGTGGTAGAGGAAAATCACATTGGCGCTTTTATTTTCATGCGAACTGGGAGTTCATAGACCTAGTCGTTGCCAGATCACGTGCAGGTTGGCTTGATGCAGTTCGGTGCTGAAGCATTCAGCTAGTGCTGAGGCATTAAGACGGCTATTGACTTCTGGATCGGCTTCAAGATTGGCGCGGAAGTCACCGCCTTCGCTATTCCAGGCAGAATGAGCATTGCGCTGTACAACTTTGTAGGCGTCTTCTCTACTCATGCCGTTTTCTACAAGTGTTAGAAGCACGCGCTGGCTGAAGACCACTCCGCCATAGATATTCATGTTGCGAAGCATGTTTTCTGGGTAGATGCCAAGGCCTCTGATTACCTCGGTCATCTCTCTCAACATGAAGTGGAGTGTGACAGAACAATCAGGCAGCATCATTCGCTCAGTGGAGCTGTGACTGATATCACGCTCGTGCCAAAGAGCTACGTTCTCAAGTGCTGCGACTACATAGCTACGCAGTACCCGTGCCAGACCACTGATTCGTTCAGCTCGAATCGGGTTTCGCTTGTGGGGCATTGCCGAACTTCCCTTTTGGCCCTTTGCGAAGCTTTCTTCCACTTCGAGTACATCAGTTCGCTGTAGGTTGCGGATCTCTGTAGCGAAGCGATCTAGAGAAGCTCCTACTAGCGCAAGGGTCTGCACATAATCGGCATGACGATCGCGAGAGATTACCTGGGTGCTGGCGGTGTCGGGCATCAGCTGGAGGAGGTCGCAGGTGAGTCGCTCAACCTCTGGATCTGTATTTGCGTAGGTGCCCATGGCCCCGCTGATCTGACCAATAGCCACATCCTGCTCGAGTCGCTCGAGTCGCTCGGCATTGCGGTTTGTTTCCGCCAGCCAACCAGCCAGTTTGAAGCCAAAGGTGATTGGTTCGCCATGGATGGCATGGGAGCGGCCAATCATTACCGTGCCTTTATGTTCTTTTGCCAGGTTGCGGATCGCTTCTTGAAGCGCGCTGAGTTCTTGCCTCAGCAGGGCTACCGAGCTTTTTAGTTGCAGGGCTAGGCCTGTATCTAGTACGTCGCTGCTGGTCATGCCGACATGGATATAGCGGCCCGCATCTCCAACGTGTTCATTCACGTTGGTTAGGAAGGCGATTACGTCATGGCGCACTTCAGCCTCGATCTCCAAGATCCGCTCCGGCTCGAAGGCTGCCCGCTGATGGATCTGCTGCATTTCAGCTGCTGGGATCCTTCCTAGCTGGCAGTTGGCTTGACAAGCAGCCACTTCTACATCTAGCCAGCTTTGATATTTGGCCCGGTCGGTCCAGATCTCGCCCATTTCGGGCAGTGTGTAGCGCTCGATCAAGTGCTCTTAGATGGGCGGTGGATATCTTGAACTTAGTTCTTTGGATCAGGCCGACTTAAGACGGCAGTGCTCCACCTCCCAATGAACATGCTGTCCCCAGGCCTGCTGACGCACCCAGCAGCGGCCACCTTTGCATTGGATCAGTTGGAATGGTGGCAAGTCATTAGGTTGATCTTCAAGGGTCACAAAGCTGCCTGGAGGGATCAGTTCGAGCACTGTGGCTAGCAGTTCTGCTTGAGGAACAACATGCAGATGTCTGCGGCTTGGGTGCCGATTGCTAGAACTTGGCTGTGGAGGTTGTTGTTGAGACACGTCCTTGCGGGCGAGTTGCGGTGATTTTCTCGGAAGCTTTGGCTTTTAGCCCTGGTTAAAAGGTTTTGTTCCGTTTTCAGCTCTGCTTTTATGAAGAAATGTCCCGTAAACAGCGTCTTGATCTGCATCTGCTGATGAAGGGCCTGGCTGCTTCTCGTCATCAGGCACAGCAGCTGATTCGCGCTGGCAAGGTACGAGATAGCCGTGGCCAGTTGCTCGATAAGCCTGGCCATGAGGTGCCGGAGGAGCTTGAGATCCATGTTGAGCAGCCACCGAGATTCGTCTCCCGTGGCGGCGAGAAATTGCTGGAAGCTATTAGGGAGTTTCCCATCAGAGTTGATGGCCGAGTGTGCCTAGATGGCGGCATCTCCACAGGAGGTTTTACAGATTGTTTGCTGCAGCATGGTGCTGCTCGTGTTTATGGCATCGACGTGGGCTATGGCCAGACGGCCTGGAACCTGCGCAACGATCCTCGTGTGGTGTTGAAAGAGCGCACCAATCTGCGCATCCTGCATCCTGATCAGCTCTATGGCCCTGAGGATCCTTGGCCGAGCTTGGCAGTTGCTGATGTTTCTTTTATCTCTTTGCGTCTTGTGTTGCCCGCTATAAAAGCGCTGCTTAAGCCTCAAGAACCAGAGGCGGTGGTTTTAGTGAAGCCCCAATTTGAGGTGGGGCGTGAGCGAGTGGGCAAAGGGGGTGTGGTCAGGGATGCTTTGGCCCATGTAGATGCTTTGAGCAGTGTGATTGACGCCTCAAGCGTTCTGGGTTGGAAGCCAAAGGGGCTTGTTGCTTCCCCGCTTACAGGTCCTGCAGGCAATCATGAATATCTGCTCTGGCTAGGCAACCAGACGCTCATAGAGTTACCAGATCTTGAGATGCTTGTGGCGCAGACTTTGGCCTAGAGGGCCTTGCTGTCCCGATCACCGGTACGGATACGTACAACGGAGTCGACTGGTGAGATAAAAATCTTGCCGTCGCCGATTTCGCCTGTTTTGGCAGCTTCGGCAATGGCTTTCACCACAGCTTCTACCCTGTCGTCGTCGACGACGACCTCGACTTTTAGCTTCTGCAGGAATTCAACGGTGAATTCTGAGCCCCTGTAGCGCTCTACTTGACCTTTTTGTCGTCCGAAGCCGCGCACTTCGCTAACAGTCATGCCGACGATTTCGGCATTCACTAAGGCAAGCTTGACGTCCTCAAGCTTGAAGGGCCGGACAATAGCTTCGACTTTTTTCATGACGTCCTGGTGATGCGCGTTCAGATATATAGCAATTTTGTCAGAAACGGCCTGGAACGGATAGTGCAGAGAGATGAGCGATGCTTAAGCCAGCATTCTTTGCATCACGGGAAAGATCTTCTGCATCTGATTGCGGAAGCTTGACCAGGCTTTTAGCAATAGCTTCCCAGTGGGCATCTTCGAAATGAGTCTGCAGCCAGAGCATTCCATGGATACTGGCAGGGCGGATCTGGATGCTGTCGCCAGTACCGATCAAGCAGATGTCCATGAAACAGGCCCGTTTGTGCACCCATTAGGGCTTTTTTGACGGGCCTTAGTTGTGGCTGTTGCTACAAAATCAATTGTTGCAGCAGTTGGTGGCGTCGTTTTTGCGGTGTTGGTAAACCTTGCCGCGATAGTTGAGTTCAACTTTGGTGTCAGCGGGCACAGCTTCGTGTTTAAGGGGTGCCTCATAACGATGGCCGCGGTAGATGTGTTCTACGTTGCTGCTGCTGAGCTGCTCGTGGTCTGCGGCTTTGTAGGCAATGCCGCGATAGGTACGTTCTTGAGTGGTCATTTGGGATAAACCTCGAAGGGATGTCTTTTTCTGCCCCGATGGCAGAGGAGCCGCTTCGCGGGAAGGAGCGTTGCTTCGCCTTGCGGTGGGCTACTTCCAGCTAAGGGATCAACGACGATGCGACGACCCAGCTCAACGTTTTGTCCTTCAATACCTTTCTACGCTGATTGCGCTGTTCATGGTGAACACTTTTAGCTTTATTGCCTAGAGAAAATCTTAAGCTTTCTTTAGGTGGGTGATTTTGCGGTTTTTGTTGAGCCTTTAGAGGGTTTTCGGCAAGGCCGCATCATGAGTCGAGATCTAGGGTCGTTTTCAGGCATCGGTTTACACCTGTGAGCAGCACTGAGGCACAGACTTCCACACCCCTCTATGGCGAACGGACGATCGCCAATGCTGAGTTGATTTGTTTCGATAATCCCAAGCCTGAGCGGCCCTACGAGATTTCCATCGAGCTGCCTGAGTTCACCTGTCAATGTCCATTCTCTGGTTATCCAGATTTTGCTGTGCTGCGTCTTCTTTATCAGCCAGGCCCGAGGGTAGTTGAGCTCAAAGCGATCAAGCTCTATGTGAATAGTTATCGGAATCGTTCTATTTCACATGAGGAAGTCGCAAATAAGATCTTGGATGATCTGGTTATCGCCTGTGACCCGGCCTGGATGCAACTGGAAGCAGATTTCAACCCCCGCGGCAATGTGCATACGGTGGTGCGGGTTAGCCATGGAAATCGCCAGCCCTGTTGAGCTGGATTGTGATGGCCATACATATCTAGGTAAACAAGATAAAGACAATTCGCATCACTTTTGATCGATTAAAGCTGTGATCTGCTGCAATGAATTTATCTTTACTTTGCGAAAATGGACTTCTTGCTTGTATTTTGGAAGAATGCCTAAAGCCAGTCATTGATGATGGGTTTAATTGACTCGGTTTTTGGTTTATTCAAGGACAGGCGGGAGGTGCTTGATTTATCTAGCTTTAATGATCCATTGGCGCTATCTATTGATTGGAAGCCTTTAGTTGGTGGTGGCTCCAACTTTTGCACGCACCGGCTCCGCAAAACCTCCTCTTTTACAGAGGACTTGGCATGCTTTAAAGTTACATTCGTAGCTTTTTTGTTCTGCATAGTTTTTGCAATTGTAGGATTCGTTGGCTTTTTCGTCGCATTATTATTATCGGGTGATGAGTCGGGATGGTTCTTTTTGATTTTCTTGGCAGTAGGAGCGGGAATGCTCTGGTGGATGAAAAGAAAGGAAATCTCTTTTTGTCGGTCATCTGCTTATTACCTCAGGGCGGGGGTCCGTCATGATGCTTCAAGTCTTCATGCAATTCAGCTTGTCCGAGAATACGTTTCGGGCAACAAGCATTCCTATTATAGTTATGAATTGAACTTGATTATGAGTGACGGAACTCGTCTTAATGTCACAGATCACGGATCACTACGTGCTATCAGGGAGGATGCTCACGACCTCTCTGCTTATCTAGGAATACCTGTTTGGGATGCAATTGATTATCGACTCCCTGAGCCCGCCGCTGATCCTAAGGCGAAAAAATCTGAGTAATTGCCTATCGTTTTAGTCCTCTTAGGATTAACATACTTTCTCACCTGTTGAGTGTTATGTGATCTAAAAAGTTCTGCTATTGTATTCTACAATGGCTTAAATGTATCCACTATGATTAATGCCCAAATAGCTGATAGGGTCAAAAACTACTCATGCGCAGAATATAGATTCTTATTGCTGGGCTATGGCCGCAAGCAAGTTAGGTAGCTCATTGGCGAAGCCGCTCAGGTTGCGGTTGCAGAGACCTCCAACATGTAGGCAATCATTTTCAGGATCGGCAACAGCCCATAGCTGACGTGTAGCGATCATGCTTAGTCCACCTCCAAGCAGGGTAATCAAGAAGCTGAGATAGACCAGAGGTACTCCCGGATCGCGCTTGAGTAGAAGGCCGCTAGCGGGAAGAATCGAGTTCACTCGTACTGGTAAACCTTTTACCTCTGCCGTTGGTCCTCCGGGGCGCAGGCTGGCCAATCGTTCGCCGTTAGCATCGAAAACTTGCACCGGTCCAGTTTCGTTGGCAAGGCTCAGCAGTACAGGCTCGCTGCCATCAGGCTGAGTAGGCAGGACTAATCCCCAGATTTGTTCTCCCAGCTCGGGAAAACTGCGAAGGGGTAGCTGCAGTTGAGGGCTGCGACC
Organism: uncultured cyanobacterium; assembly: GCA_913047395.1. Taxonomy (GTDB): domain Bacteria; phylum Cyanobacteriota; class Cyanobacteriia; order PCC-6307; family Cyanobiaceae; genus Prochlorococcus. The sequence continues at coordinate 39,661 of CAJWUF010000002.1, read as the reverse complement.
AATTTGCAAGGTTATTGCCGCTAGCGACCAGTCTGCTTGATAGATAGTTAAGCCATGGAACCGCAGCGGATGATTAACACTTATTTCGCGTATTTTGCCCGTTTCCTGACCAGGTTCTTGTAGTTCAAGTTGTGAGCGGAACTGCTCGGGTCGACCTGCGGGATCTCGATCAATCCCAAAGTTCGTCAACGTGACAGTGAGATGGCTGCTGTCATCGCGGTTCAACAGTTCAAGGGAATTCCCTGGGGCAAGGAAGCGCTCTAGCTGGTGTCCCGCAAGCGCCCCCCAAGCTGCACCGATCATCAGCAATACCAGCCCAACATGTACCAGCAAAGGCCCCGCACGCCCGATGATTCCCCGACGGGCTGCCAATCTTCCTGGCTGTTGTTGTACTTGCCAGCCCTGCTGATTGAGATGGGCGGCCAGGGTTTCGACGCCTTTCCCTTTGTCGGGGCTCGGGATGGTTTCGGCGATGGCAAGTTTGCTTAATTGACGTGGCTCCTTGTAGTCGATCCATTGAAGAGCCGCTTTTAGGGCAGGCCACTGCCTCCGCCAACTGCAGAGGATCAGAGCAAGTCCAAGCCAGGCCAGCATCACTAGGAACCAGCTGCTGCTGTACACATGATCCAACTGCAGTCGCAGCAGCGTTGAACCGTTTATCACTCCTAGCCAGGGATTGGCGTCATAACGCTCCAGGTAGCTGCTGTTGAGTTCTCCTTGAGGTATTGCAGTGCCTATGGCGCTTGCAATTGCGATCATTAGTAGTAGGCCTATGGCTACTCGCAGGTCGGAGATCCAAGCAAGGAAACGCTGAAAGGTGGCCATAGGTCAGCTCCAGCGGGACAAAAGGCTCAGCACGCCTGTTGTCAGTAGAACTGCTCCGCTGATAGGTGGGATCCAGCGACCTAGTGGTCGCAGCGCTAGTAGCTTGGGGACACTGGCGGCGGCGCCTCCTGCCAGTAGCAGCGGAAGAACCTGCCCTAGTCCAAAGCAGGTGAGCAGCACGATTCCGGCCAAAGGTTGGCCACTTTGAGCGATCCACCCCAGCAGAACAGCCAATACAGGTGTGGTGCAGGGTGAGGCAGCTAGACCAAAGGCCAGGCCTGCTGCTATCGGGGCCAGGGGTGCTGGTACGCGTTGCCGCCAAAGGTTGGGATCTGGTCCTGTTGGTAGGGGCAGCTTTAGTAGGCCTAAGAGATTTAGACCCATTACGACGGCTAGCAGTGCCACGAAAGTGGGCACTATTCCAGGCACCTGACCGTAGATCCGTCCGATTAGGCCACTGAGACTGCCTAGTAGGACAAGGGCACCCACAATGCCTGCGCAGAAGGCCATGCTTCGCTGCCATGGGGCTTGCTGGCTGTCAAAACCTGCCAGATAGGCCAGCGTGACGGGCAGAAGCGAAAGGGAGCAAGGTCCCAGGCTGGTGAGTAGACCAGCAGCGAAGACAAGAACCAGTGTGAGCGGACTTTGATGGCTGAGTCCGTTGCTGAGCAGCTGCTCGCTGTTGCGGGCTAGATCGGATAGCGCCAGGTTCAGGGCAGGGATGGGCAGAGCCGGCTCTGCCGGATCAACTGAAGGTAGTCACCCTATCGACTTACGTCGCTTATGGCCGGTGCGTCCACCGACTAGACCTGTGGATTCGAGGGAACAGCGGATAAGTAGACCAGCAATTAACACGCTCGAGATAAGGGAATTGCCTCCATAGCTCACCATTGGTAAGGGCAAGCCCGTCGTGGGCATGACGCCGGAAGCAACAGCAACATTGATCACGGCCTGGCCTACAAGGATCGTTGTGCAACCGATGGCAACAAGCCGTGATTGGTTGTTTCTGCAACTCAGAGCCACTCGTAATCCAAGGAAGGCCACCAGCATCAGGAAGATCAACATCATCACCGAACCCACGAAGCCAAATTCCTCGGCAAAAACTGCATAAATGAAGTCGGTGCTCTGAATTGGTAGGTATTGAAGTTTTTGGGTTGAAAGGCCGAAGCCCTCGCCGAACCATCCCCCGGAGCCAATAGCAAGAAGGCTTTGCACTAGCTGGTAGCCACTGCCTTGTGGATCCTGCCAGGGGTCGAGGAAAGAGACCACCCGTAGTCGCTGATACTCATTGATCAGGATGCTGGCGGTTCCAAGCAGGCCGCCTGCTAAGGCAGTAGCTAGCAGGCTGCGCAACCTAAGGCCGGCTGCTAGCGCCATCAGCCAGAGCAACATTCCCGTCAGAGCGGCGGTGCTGAGGTTTGGTTGTTTGAGAATTAGTAGAAGTAGGGCCCCGAAGCTAGTCAGCCATAGCAATTTTTCATCGGTCCTAATGCGATGCCAATGGGCAAAGAGGTTGGCAGCTTGGAGCACCACAAAGGGTTTGATTAGCTCCGAAGGTTGGATTTGGATGGGACCGATGACTAGCCAGCGACTAGCACCATTTACGGTGCTCCCGATTACCAGAGTGGCAGCTACTAGTAGGCAACCTATCCATAGGGCTGGGCCCGCCAACTTCAACCACCGCCGCAGATTTGTAGAAACAGCTAGGCCAAGCAGGCTCCAGCTGGCGGCCATCCATATCAGTTGGCGTTTGAGGTAATAGGCGCCTTCTCCCATTTCCCGTGCAGCAACCCACCAGCTGGCTGAGCCCAGCACCAATAGGCCTGCAAGGCACCAGAAAGCGAAAAGGCTAAGCAGTAGTCGGCCTTCTGCAGGCCAGAGGGCCCAGGGGAGAGGAAGACGCTGTTGCCAGAACGGCAGCTGCTCGATTCCGTCATTGCGGCTATGCCGCAATGTCTCTTGCCGTTGTTTGCGACTCCGGCGAGATAGGACGGAGGTGCTGCTCAAGGGGAGGCGTTCTAGTCAAGTTTCCCTATTCAGCCGTCTTGAAGGCATTTTGCCAAGTCTTACTGACAACAAAAAAAATTGGTCAGAGGCCAGGCTGGACAGTAGAAGTTAAGGGTGTCTAGGAGACCTTTGTGGTTTAGTTTCCGGCATTCATAAACTTCGTTTGGCTGCAGAGTTCGACTTTGAGGATGCATCCATCCCTGTTTTAATTCACTGCTGATCATCAAACCAGCTTTTATAAGGCCGCCAATTGATTAAAAAGTTGGGTGTTTTGTAGCTCAGCTTGAGGGAGCAATTCCCAGGGGCATAGAAGTTGTGCAGGAGGTAGAGATCATTAATTACCTCGGAGGCAGCCATGAAATGCTCAATTAGTTGCCCCTACGTGTCGATGTCTTCAGCTCTTCAATCATGTGATGCGGCGACTCCGATTGTTAGCGCTTTTTATGACCGATTCCCTTATCCAGGAGATCCTTCGCAGGATGGCCCACCACCTGGATACAACTGGCGATGGTGCGTAGAAACTGCCTACGCCGCCTCTACTGGCGCGGTCCCTTCAAGGTGTGCTGACGGCGAGCCGTTGAAAATTCTTGATGCTGGATGCGGTACGGGGGTTAGTACCGATTACTTGGCACACCTAAATCCCGGCGCGGAGATTCTGGCTGTGGATATTTCTTCAGGTGCGCTTGAGGTAGCTCGAGATCGATTGCAGCGTTCTGGAGGTAGTGACCAGGTTCAGGTTCGCATCGAGAACCGCAGCTTGCTCGAGCTTGAGGGGGAGGGACCATTTGACTACATCAACTCCGTCGGTGTGCTTCATCACTTGAGAGAGCCGGAGTCTGGTCTTAAAGCTTTGGCCTCCCTTCTCAAGCCAGGAGCTTTGCTGCATTTGTTCCTTTATGCCGATGGCGGCCGTTGGGAAATTCACCGCACCCAGCGTGTGCTTATGGCAATGGGAGTTGAAACTGATGAGCAGGGGCTGAAATTGGCCCGGCAGTTGTTTGAAACTCTGCCTAAGGACAACCGTCTCAGGCGTAATCATGAGCAGCGCTGGGCAATCGATTGTTCAGCTGATGTGAACTTTGCCGATATGTACCTTCATCCCCAAGAGACCAGTTACAACCTTGATCGCCTTTTTGCATTTATAGCTTCAGCTGATTTGGAGTTTGCCGGTTTCTCTAATTGCAAAATTTGGGATCCAGCAAGGTTGTTGCAGGGTGAATTGCTCGAGAGAGCTCTGGCATTACCGCAGCGTCAGCAGTGGCAGTTAGTAGAAGATCTTGATCCAGATATCAGTCATTTTGAGTTCTTCCTCTCCAAGGGAAAGCACTTTCGTCAGGATTGGATTGATGACAGTGAACTACTTGCTGCTACAGGTCAGCTTTCTAGGTGCTTAAAAGGTTGGCCTGGCAATTATCTGCTTGATTTTGAGATGACTGCTTTAGAGCTGAGCATCGATCAAGTTGAGTTGCTCAAGGCAGTCGAATTGGCACCTGGTACACCCCTTGGATGCTTGCCGCTTGGTTGGGATTCGACTCGGATCACTTCTTTGGCAAGAGATTTGCAGCGGCAACAGGTGCTTTTGCTCTCGAGAGGTAAATCCCCAACTACATGATAGATTCCGCGGGCCTTTATCCAAAGAGCCTCGGCGCCCTTGCTGGCATCCCCGCTGCTCCAGCCTGAAATTGACCCTCCTAAGGGGGGACAGGGTGGACTGGAAACAGCTGTGGAGTCCAGCCAAAACACTGAGCTCTCTATGGATCCTGATTCGTCTACTGAAGTTTCTACGACTTCAGACGACGAATATGCGCAGCTTCAGCGGCGCTTCATCCTGGCAACGTTGGCCGTTTCCGCTTTTGCGGTGTCGGTTACCGCGCTTGTCTTCGACCTCCACATCGCTAGCAGTTTGCTAGTTGGTGCTGTTTGCGGAGTTCTCTACCTGCGACTTTTAGCTCGCAGTGTTGGAAAGCTCGGTAAAGCTTCGAAGTCTGTAAGCAAGATTCAGCTTCTCGTTCCAGTCTTGCTTGTCCTAGCGGTTTCACGTTTGCCTGAGCTTGAGCTTTTGCCGGCATTGTTCGGTTTCCTGCTCTACAAGCCCGCCATGATCCTGCAGGTTCTGCTCGAGTCACGAACTTGAGCGTGAACTGGATCAACTGAATTGCCGGCTTGCCGGCGTCTTCTCAAACCGTCGTTAACGCGACACCGACTTTTCCAGCCTGATGGGTTTCTTGCCATTTGCTCTTCCCTTTGCCGAACTGGAGGTGGGCCAACACCTTTACTGGCGGCTAGGGAATCTCCAGCTCCACGGTCAGGTTTTTATGACCTCCTGGATAGTGATTGGCGCCATTCTTGCCCTTGTTGTTGTGGGCACACGCAAGATGGAACGCGATCCTCGCGGTGTTCAAAACCTTCTTGAGTTCCTCTGGGATTACATCCGAGATTTAGCTCGTACGCAGATTGGTGAGAAGGCTTATCGCGATTGGATGCCTTTTATTGGCACCCTTTTCTTGTTCATCTTTGTGAGCAACTGGGGGGGGTCGTTGGTCCCATGGAAATTGATCCACCTCCCTAGTGGTGAATTAGGTGCTCCCACAGCTGATATCAACACCACCGTGGCACTTGCTTTGCTTGTGTCACTCTCTTACTTCTATGCGGGTTTGAGTCGTAAGGGCTTGAGGTACTTCGAGTACTACGTCCATCCCACCCCGATCATGATTCCTTTCAAGATCGTGGAGGACTTCACCAAGCCCTTGTCACTCTCCTTTCGTCTGTTTGGAAACATCCTTGCTGATGAATTGGTAGTTGCGGTTCTAGTTTTTCTAGTACCTCTATTCCTGCCAGTCCCAGTAATGTTCCTTGGCCTGTTCACCAGTGCCATTCAGGCTCTAATCTTCGCCACTCTCGCCGCCTATTACATCGGTGAAGCGGTAGAAGAGCACCACTGATCAAATTCTGGTCAAGCCAGATCGAAACCGTCGATCTGGCAAACTCCATGCGCGCAGGTCCGTTTTCTATCGGGCCCATCTCAGGATCTCCGAGATGTCCCAGCGCTGGTATTAACCTCTCGGTCCCCTCCGCGCTGTTTTAGCGCCCACCATCTTTAGTTCAACCATGGATTCCATTACCACCGCTGCGTCTGTTGTTGCCGCTGGCCTGGCTGTTGGCCTCGGTGCCATCGGCCCCGGTATCGGTCAGGGCACCGCTGCAGGCGGCGCTGTTGAGGGCATTGCCCGCCAGCCAGAAGCTGAAGGCAAGATTCGCGGCACCCTGCTGCTCTCCTTTGCATTCATGGAATCTCTCACCATCTATGGCCTTGTGGTCGCCTTGGTGCTGCTGTTCGCCAATCCCTTCGCTGGTTGATCCAGATCGGAGTTGCTGATTGTATTTTCATCACCTCACGGCAATGTTCGTCAGGTGATCAGAAATACTCTTTGCGGCGATCTTCGCCGGTCAGCATTTACTTCGCTCTGAGGCCTGCTTCTTCTGCTATCACCCTCGCCTCATGACCAGCTTGCTCCTGTTCGGTGCTGGAGGTCTATTTGACTTCGATGCCACCCTGCCGCTTATGGCGTTGCAGGTGGTGCTCCTCACCTTTGTTCTCAATGCTCTTTTCTTCAAACCCGTCGGTCGGGTTGTTGAGGAAAGAGAGGGCTATGTAAAGACCAGTCGCGCTGAGGCAAAGCAAAAGCTTGCTGAGGCAGAGAAGCTTGAGTCAGATCTCAAGGAACAGCTCAAGGCTGCCCGTTTGGCTGCCCAGAAGTTGATTCAAGAGGCGGAACAGGACTCTGATCAGCTTTACCGCGAGGCTCTGGCGGTCGCAACTGCTGATGCCAATGCTGCCAGGGAGAAGGCTCGGCAAGAGATTGATGCTCAAAGGGATTCTGCCCTTAGTCAATTAGAAGGTGATGCCAAGCAGCTTGGTGATCTCATCGTCAACCGTCTGCTGGCAGCTCAATGATTAGCCCTTTGTTTTTTGCCAATCAAGGTGGGTTCGGACTGAACTTAGACCTGTTTGACGCAAACATCGTCAATCTGGCGATTGTTATTTTTGCTCTCTACAAATTCCTACCTCCTTTTGTGGGTGGGATCCTTGAGCGCCGACGTGCCACCATCCTCGCTGATCTTGAGGATGCTGAGGAGCGACTCGCTAAGGCCACCGATGCCTTGGCTCATGCCAAGAAGGATTTAGCTGCAGCCCATCAGAAAGCCGAGCAGATTCGCAAGGATTGCAAGGTTCGAGCTGAGGCCATCCGCCTTGAAAGTGAAAAGCGCACCGTTGAGGAGATGGCACGCGTTAAACAGGGCGCTACAGCTGATTTAAATGCTGAAGCCAGTCGAGCCAGTGCTCAGCTGCGTAGAGAAGCTGCGCGTATGGCGATTGAGAATGCTTTATCAGCTCTGCCTGGGAAGCTCAATGCCGAGGCTCAAACCAAGTTAGTGAGTCAATCCATCAAAAACCTTGGGAAAGCCTGATGCCACTACTAAATACCATTACTACCCCTTATGCCGAAGCCTTCCTACAGGTGGCAGAAAGCCGCAAGGAAGTTGATCAGGTAGTTGATCAGGCCAAAGCCGTTTTGGCTTTATGGAACGATTGCCCTGATTTAAGTGGAGCAATGTCATCACCAGTTTTGGAAGTTGATTCCAAAAAGGCTGTTCTAGAAAAGCTTTTTGCTGGTCAGGTCACACCTTCTTTCCTTAACTTGCTGAAGCTGCTTGCAGATCGTCAGCGAATTGGAGTTTTAGATGCAGTGCTTGAGCGTCTTATTGAGCTCTATCGCGAGCAGCGCAACATTGCTCTGGCCACAGTTACCTCTGCTTCTGAACTAAGTGAGGAGCAACAGGCTGCGCTGCAAAAGAAAGTTCAGGCTGTAGCCGAGACCGATAAGTTAGAGATCAACCTTAAGATTGATCCCGATTTAATCGGCGGCTTCGTCGTCAACGTCGGATCCAAGGTGATCGACGCCAGCCTTGCAGGTCAGGTGCGACGCCTCGGTCTGGCTCTGGCCAAGGTGAGCTAGCTCCCTACCCTCTCTCTTCTCACCCTCTCCCTAAACACCAACGCCTCCCATGGTTTCCATCCGCCCCGACGAGATCAGCGCGATTCTCAAGCAGCAGATCTCCGACTATGACAAGTCGGTTTCCGTCAGCAACGTCGGTACTGTCCTGCAGATTGGTGACGGCATCGCCCGTGTTTATGGCCTTGAGCAGGTCATGGCTGGAGAACTGGTTGAATTTGAGGACGGCACTGAAGGCATCGCGCTCAACCTTGAAGACGACAATGTTGGTGCTGTGTTGATGGGTGGGGGCGTTGGAATTCAGGAAGGCAGTACTGTCAAAGCCACAGGCAAGATCGCCTCAGTGCCAGTAGGCGAAGCAATGTTGGGTCGAGTTGTGACCCCATTGGGACAGCCAATGGATGGCAAGGGTGAAATCCCTACTACTGAGAATCGCCTGATTGAGTCGATGGCTCCAGGCATTATTAAGCGTAAGTCGGTCCATGAGCCGATGCAGACAGGGATTACATCCATTGACGCGATGATCCCTATCGGTCGTGGTCAGCGTGAGCTGATCATTGGTGACCGTCAAACTGGCAAGACTGCTATCGCCATCGACACGATCATCAACCAGAAGGATGAGGATGTCGTTTGCGTTTATGTGGCTGTCGGCCAGAAGGCAGCTTCAGTTGCCAACGTGGTTGAAGTGCTTCGCGAGAAGGGCGCTCTTGATTACACCGTAATTGTTGCGGCTAGTGCTTCCGACGCTGCAGCTCTGCAGTACTTAGCTCCATATACCGGAGCGGCTATTGCTGAATCCTTTATGTATAAAGGCAAGGCTACTTTGGTGATCTACGACGACCTCACAAAGCAGGCTCAGGCATATCGCCAGATGTCGCTACTGTTGCGTCGCCCACCCGGTCGTGAAGCATATCCGGGGGATGTTTTCTATTGCCACAGCCGCTTGCTTGAGAGGGCTGCAAAGCTTTCTGATGCAATGGGAGGTGGTTCGATGACTGCTTTGCCGATTATTGAAACTCAGGCGGGAGACGTATCGGCTTATATCCCTACCAACGTGATTTCGATTACGGATGGTCAGATTTTCCTTAGTTCGGACCTTTTCAACTCCGGTCTGCGTCCTGCTATCAACGTCGGAATTTCAGTGAGCCGGGTTGGTGGAGCTGCGCAGACAAAAGCGATCAAGAAGATTGCCGGCACGTTGAAACTCGAGTTGGCGCAGTTCGATGAATTAGCAGCCTTCTCTCAGTTTGCCTCTGACCTTGATGAAGCTACCCAGAAGCAATTGGGACGTGGTAAGCGACTGCGCGAGCTGCTTAAACAGCCGCAGTTTGCTCCGCTGAACTTGGCTGAGCAGGTTGCCATTGTCTATGCAGGAGTTAAAGGCCTGATTGATGACGTTCCAGAAGATCAGGTAACTCAGTTCTCCCGTGAACTGCGTGAATACCTGAAAACCAACAAGCCAGACTTCATTACCAAGGTGCAGAGCGAGAAAGTGCTCAATGATGATGCAGAGAGCATGCTCAAAGACGCCATCACCGAGGTGAAGTCGTCAATGCTGGCGTCAGCCTGATCCTGACGGTAACCCCGGAGAACCCCATCCATGGCGAACCTAAAGGACATCCGCGACCGGATTGTTTCTGTTAAGAACACCCGAAAGATCACTGAGGCTATGCGCCTCGTTGCTGCTGCGAAAGTGCGTCGAGCTCAGGAGCAGGTGCTGCGAAGTCGCCCATTTGCTGACCGATTGGCGCGAGTGTTGGAGAACATCCAATCGCGCATGCGCTTCGAGATTGCAGATGCGCCCCTATTAAAGACTCACGATCTGAAGAACATCACCCTGCTTGCCGTTACTGGTGATCGAGGGCTTTGTGGTGGCTACAACACCAACATCATCAAGCGCACAGAGCAACGTTATGCCGAGCTGAAAGGCCAGGGATACATGGTTGATCTTGTCTTGATTGGTCGTAAGGCAATTACTTACTTCAATAACCGAGCAAGTCAGTACACCATTCGAGCCACTTTCACAGATCTCGAGCAGGTGCCAACTTCTGAAGACGCAGAGTCAATTACTAGTGAAGTCTTGGCTGAGTTCCTGTCGCAAAGTACAGATCGAATCGAGGTGATCTACACCAAGTTCATTAACTTGGTGAGTTGTAATCCTGTGGTTCAAACCCTGTTGCCGCTTGATCCTCAGGGCATCGCTGAAGCTGACGATGAGATCTTTAGGCTCACTACTAAAGACAGTCGCCTCACTGTTGAAAAGGGTGTTGGCCCTGGCAATGAGCAGCCGCCCTTGCCATCGGACATCGTTTTTGAGCAGAGCCCAGAGCAATTATTAAATGCGCTGTTGCCTCTCTATTTGCAGAATCAGATGTTGCGTGCCTTGCAAGAAGCTGCTGCTTCTGAGTTAGCTAGTCGGATGACGGCGATGAACAATGCCAGCGATAACGCCAAGGCATTGGCTAAGACCTTGACACTTGATTACAACAAAGCTCGTCAGGCAGCAATTACTCAGGAGATTCTTGAGGTTGTCGGTGGGTCTTGTGCCTAGCGTTGTTTTTGCGTTAATCAATGCAAACCGGTCCCTTGGGACCGGTTTTTTTGTTGCCTTTTTGCGGTTTTGTTATTTAACGGCTTAGGGGTGAGCGTAGAGATGCCTTTCGCAAGTAACTCAGGGCCATAGCTTGGGGCTTGTTCCCTGAGAGGATGAATAGGAATGCTGTGTCTTGATCTGGATGACTGACTCTGCTTCGGCTGTTGGTACTTTCGCAATAAACATTGAGCTTGATGGTGCGCAGCACAGCTTTGCTTGCCGGTCCGATCAGACAGTGTTGGATGCCGCTGAAGATGCAGGTGTGCCTCTGCCAAGTTCTTGTGGTGCGGGTATGTGCACCAATTGCGCGGCTGAGATTATTGATGGCAGTGTGGATCAAGCAGATGCGATGGGGGTCAATCAGGAGATGCGGGAAAAGGGATACGCCCTGCTTTGCGTGGCCTATCCCAGGTCGGATTTGAAGGTCCTGGCTGGGCAGGAGGATGCTCTCTATGAAGCTCAGTTCGGTGAGCATTTGAAGTGAGCCTGAGCCTGCGGGTGATGCAGCTGGAGCTGAGCTGGCCTGTGGATTTGCCCGTTAATAAGCTGCGGCCTTGGTTGCGAGATCAGCTCGCTATCCATGGCCATCCATTGCGATGGGCGATTACAGCGATCGAACCCGTTGGTGATCATCGTCGCCAATTGAAGATTGAGGCGGTGTTGCTCAATGTTCAGGAGTAGGGATTGACGTTTTAATGGCTCCTTCTTTTTCTTCTGCAGCTGCGTGTATTGCACCCCCATTGCCTACCTTGCTGGTGGTGCCTACGGGGATTGGCTGTGCCATCGGCGGCTATGCCGGCGATGCTTTGCCTAGTGCTCGATTATTGGCTGCGGCAAGTGGTTGCCTGATCACTCATCCGAATGTGATGAATGGGGCGGCTCTTTATTGGAGCGACCCGCGCATTCAATACGTAGAGGGTTATAGCTTGGATCGTTTCGCGGCTGGTGAGCTTGCTTTGCGAGCTGTGCGGCAGCAACGGATTGGCCTACTTCTGGATGTAGGTATTGAGCCAGAGTTGAGGCAGCGTCAATTGCAGGTAGCACAGGGCTGCCGAGCAACCCTTGGTTTGGACATAGGCCCGGTGGTTACGAGCGATGTTCCTTTGGAGGTGCATTTATGTCGGGGGAATAGTGGCGCTAGCTGGGGTGAGCTGGGCCAGCCCGATGCGCTGCTGCAGGCTGGTGAGCGTCTTCGTGATGCCGGTGCTACCGCGATCGCGGTGGTGGCTCGTTTCCCGGAGGATTCTGAAAATGATGCGCTTAGCGCCTATCGCCAGGGCAGTGGTGTTGATGCACTTGCTGGTGCCGAGGCGGTGATAAGCCATCTACTAGTGCATCATCTCGGCTTGCCTTGTGCTCATGCACCAGCGTTGTTACCACTTCCATTCGATCCCCTTCTAGATCCTCGTGCAGCAGGTGAGGAGTTGGGGTACAGCTTTTTAGCTTGTGTGCTGGTAGGGCTCAGTCGTGCTCCGGATCTTGTGCCGCTCACCTCTGAAGCAGCACTACCGGCAGGAGCAGATCTATTGAGTGCTGGGCAGCTTGGTGCTGTGGTGGCCCCTGAGGGTGCCCTCGGTGGGGAAGCTGTGCTGGCTTGCCTGGAGCGGGGCGTAGCTTTGATTGCTGTTGCTAATCAAAGCGTTCTGGAGGTGACATCAGAGCAGCTGGGTATCACTTCTAGGGTGCAGAGAGCTCGCAGTTATACGGAGGCAGCAGGATTGTTATTGGCTCTGAGGGAGGGGATTGCGGCTGCTGCTCTGCAACGACCGTTGCCAGCTTTGTAGTCGCTAGCAAAATCATTACGCAATAGTTTTTTGACTTCAGCTTCAGTGATTGTTGATGCTTAAACTAAGAAAAGCTAAGGACTTTGTTGGCTAGTGAAATCATTTTTGTCCCGTCTTAATCCATTCGGTCCCTTGCAAGATGAAAAGATCCAAACTCCATGGGGGAGCTTGGAGCCAAGTGTAGACATCTTTCCATTGGCATACCTGGCAATAATGTATGGCGTTGTTTATTTTCTTCCCTTAGGAGTATTTAAGTGGCTCGGTTATGAAGATGGCCCTCTTGAATGGTTGCAGTTTGCGGCTTATTTAGGAGCATTTTTGTGCGCCTGTGTAGTGCTTTGGAGGCGTAGAAATGCAGGGCTGACAAAGACTTGGTTTATTTGGTTGGGACTGGCATTAATTTGTTTTTTCGTGGCAGGTGAGGAGATCAGTTGGGGTGAGCGTGTTTTTGGAATAGGGGCCGATTCTTTGCGGCATATAAATGCTCAGGGTGAATCAAACCTTCACAATAGTCAGTTCATTCAGGATCATTTGCTTCATTCATCGTTCATATTGATTGGCCTATTTTTCGGTTGGGTGGGTTGGCGAGTATGGCCACAAATAGATGCTTTCCCTGCAAAGCGGTTTAGCCTTTTCTTTTTAACTGTAGCGCTCTATTACGCATATCATGCTATATCCGAAGTGGATACTTCTAGCTTCTTTATTATTAGAATGGTTCGGGATTACTTCGACATTACCTCAGGGCAAGGTCGGCTCCCTTTACGCAATGAAGAGGTCTTTGAGTCATTGATGGCCTTCGGACTTTTAGCTCACTGTTGGCACAATGCTTTCCCTCGAAAGCCTGTATAGATTTAACTGTCGACTATATTTATGTGATGATACGCCATTTGCTCAATAGCTCAAACTCTTGGTAAAGGCGATTGCACAGGGCTGCCGCTCTGTATTTGCTCTTGTTAATGGAAGCATGAATCTCATCGGTAAATTTGTAGATCTAGTTTCTTTTAATATTGAAAGTACAGATTTCGATCGAAAGGGTTTGATCAGGCCTGCTATTGACAACGACTTGTAAATAGATTTATCGCGATCGATGAACATAATGTGAGGCAAGACAGATCATTAGGGCTTTCTTGCATTTTGTTTTTAACGAGTGTGCTAAAGCTTTTTTGTTGGGAGATCAGTAAATCTTTCCTGTAATCAATCATCTTACGGTTATTGCTTGCAATGCTTAGTTTAGGTTCATTTACTTCAGCGCAAACAGGCCATTGGGTGGCGTGGTTGTATGCCCAGGGCCTTGGCGACTCCTGGATGGCAAACGGAGCCTTGCACTGTGTTGAGTCCTGAGAGCAGCTCGGGGCGCTCGGTCACCGCCTCTTCTAGTCCTCGACCAGCAATGCCAAGGATGTAGGGCAGGGTCACGCTTACCAGGGCTTCAGTGGAGGTGAACGGCACGGCTCCCGGCATATTGCTAACGGCATAGTGCTGTACACCGTGCACGTTCACTGTTGGGTTGGTGTGAGTTGTCTCCTGACTAGTGGCCACGCAACCTCCTTGGTCGATTGCTACATCCACAATCACTGAGTGGGGCTTCATCTGTTTCACCATCTCTTCCTCAACGAGGGTGGGTGCTCGGCCACCGGGGGTAAGTACAGCGCCGATCAGCAGATCTGCTGTCGGCACCAGTCGCTCCAGCAGGCCGCGACTACTTACAACGCTTATCAGTCGACCGCTGCGGCCAGCCTCAAGGCTGCGCAGGCGCTCGGGTGAGCGATCTAGCAGCATCACTTCAGCATCCATGGCGGCAGCGAGCCTGGCGGCATTCCAACCCACGGTGCCAGCGCCGAGCACAACAACCCTGGCAGGACGCACACCAGTGCAGCCACCGATTAGTACCCCGCGCCCGCCGTGTGGTCGCTCCAGTAAATGAGCACCTACCTGTGCAGCTAGGCGGCCAGCAATTTCGCTCATTGGTGCTAGCAGTGGCAGGCTGCCGTTTTCCAGTTGCACCGTCTCGTAACCGACGCCTGTGGTGCCTGCTTCGAGCAGGGCTTCCCCTACCTTTGGATAAGCAGCCAGGTGCAGGTAGGTGAAGAGCACCATGTCTTGCCGCAATAGGCCGAACTCCTCTTCCTGAGGCTCCTTTACCTTCACAACCAAATGGGCTGCCCAGGCCTCCTCGCGGTTCACCAACTTGGCACCGGCGGCAGCGAAGGCCTCATCGTTGATGCCTGCACCAGCCCCGGCACCAGCTTGAACTCTTACCTCCAGCCCTTGGCTAACAAGCTCCTTCACTCCATCAGGAGTAAGAGCCACTCTCTGCTCATCGGCTTTGATTTCGCTCGGCACCCCGATGCTGGCCATCGGGGCCGAAAGAACTGAGGAGGCCATGGACGCTAATAAGTTCTTTCAGGGTGGCCACTTCAGCAGCACCTGGCCAGAATTTGTGGTGATTATTCGGCTGCGATGGGTATCCGCCAGCCGCTGCCAAAGGCTTGTGGGCTCACTTTCAGCAGGGGTGGAGCCTGCCGCCGTTTGAATTCTGCCCTTCTTAGTAATTGCTGCACCCGCTCTACTAGGGCTTGCTCATGCCCTTTGCCTATAAGTTGCTCTGTACTAAGGCGCTCCTCAATTAGAGCTTTGAGTAGGGGATCGAGAACTGCGTAGTCAGGTAGTGAGTCGCTATCGCGCTGGTCTGGTCGTAGTTCGGCACTGGGGGGCTTTTGCCTGATTGCCGCGCCTATCAGCTCGCCTTTACCAGGTAGTCCGAGCTGCTTACGGCAGGTTTCGGCGGCGGGGCTGTCGAGCCACTCACATAGCGCGAAGACATTGGTCTTGTAGACATCCCCAATTACGGCGAGGCCCCCGTTCATGTCGCCATAGAGGGTGCAGTAACCCACAGCTAGCTCTGATTTGTTGCCGGTGGAGAGAAGTAGTTGGCCTTGTTGATTGGCTAATGCCATCAGTAGGGTGCCGCGGATGCGGGATTGGAGGTTTTCGGCAGTGACGCCAGCAGGCGGTTGGCCAAGTGGTGGTATTAGGGCGACATCAAAGCTCTTCATCAAGGCGGCGATTGGCACGGTGTGAGTTGTTATCCCTAGTCGTTTAGCTAGCTCGATGGCGTCATCAATTGAGCCAGTTGAGCTCCAGGGCGATGGCATCAGGAGGGATGTCACTTGCTCGGCGCCTATGGCTGCCGCGGCGATCACAGCCACTAGGGCTGAGTCGATACCACCGCTGAGGCCCAGTAATGCATGGTTAAAACCGCATTTGCTGGCGTAATCACGAACGCCTAGCACCAGTGCTCGGAACAGCTGTTCTTGCGGCTGTTCAATGGTCACGTTGATCTGACCGGTAGTAGTAGTTGTATCCCATATGGCTATTGCTTCTCGACAACTGGGTAATTGCAGGGCAAGTTCAGCGCGTTCATCGACTACGAAGCTGGCGCCATCAAATACCAACTCGTCGTTGCCACCAACTTGGTTTACATAGATCACAGGACAGCTGAGTCGCTGCGTCGCCTTGGTGGCTAATTGCTGACGCAGAGATTTTTTGGATTGACTGAAAGGTGAGGCCGAGAGATTGATGAGTAGGTCGATGTTTTGTTGCAGCAGAGCTGCGACGGGATCAGGGCCGCTAATTCGTTGGCCCTGTATAGCTTCATCCACCCAGAGGTCTTCGCAGATTGTTAGCCCAAGACGCCAGCAATGCCCACTGAGTTCAAGTTCCAATACCGCTGGAGTTTCTCCTGGGCGGAAATAGCGCTTCTCATCGAAGACGTCATAGGTCGGTAGTAGTTGCTTGCGAGCTACAACTTGCCAACCAGAATTCTTGATCAGGGCTAGGGCATTGAAGAGCTGTGGTAATTGAGGATCGTGGACTTGTTCGGCTACGCCTACTAGTACTGCCAGCTCAGGGATCTCGCGGTTTAGGACGCTGACTATCTCGTCAAGCACCTGGTTCTGTTGATCTAGATAGGTTTGCCGGAGTAGTAAGTCTCGAGGTGGATAACCCCAGAGCGAGAGCTCGGGCGTGAGTACCAGGTCTGCACCTAGATCTGCCGCCTCACGACAGGCCGCCAAAATCTGCTTGCCGTTGTTCGCCAGGCTGCCCACAGTTGGATTGATCTGAGCTAGGGCAAGGCGCATCAGGTATCGGTGGCGAGGCCATAGAGATTGTGCTTCAGCAGCAAAGGCCATAGCGCTGCCGGAATCTGGGCCGGTTTTGGTTGATTACGTACCTCAGAACTTGCTGTGGCGGGGACTTGCAGGGGCAGCAGCTCGATACGAGCACCTAAGCATTCGAGAGCTTCTAGTTGCTGTAGTTGCAATGGCCAACCTTGACGTGGGGCAATGGCGAGGCGGGCAAGTCGCAGCAAAGCCCGAGCTTGTTTCCAGCGAGGTATTTGGCCGGCCAGATCACTGCCAACTACAAAAACCAATTCACTTTCAGGCCAACGGGAGGCAGCTAGCTCCAGGGTGTTGATAGCCCATGGACTACTTAGTTCCTGTATCAGTTCTAGTTGTGGGTTGGCGATTGCTTTCACCAGAGCAGCCAGTAGAGCTTGTCGCTTCTCTAGTGAGGCAACATGGTGTTTCATCGGGTTGTTGCTGGCCCAGGTGGCGACCGTTGGGAACACGGTCAGTAATCCCTCTATTAGCGCTTGGTGGCCACAGGTTGGTGGGTCGGCGCTCGTACCAAACAGGGCGATTGTGCCCTGATGATTGCTCATGGAAGCAGGGCCTGGAGCTGACGCGGTTCATTGCTCGTTATCTCTGGCCAGTCGACCAGCCAGCGTCGCACCTGAGGATCACTGGCAGCTAGGCGCCTTAACAGGGCACCTGGTTGGATTTGGTGCCGTTGGCTGCTGCGCAGGATTTCGCGTGCTGTTAGACGACCGGTACGTTGGGTGGTGTGT
Organism: uncultured cyanobacterium; assembly: GCA_913047395.1. Classification (GTDB taxonomy): domain Bacteria; phylum Cyanobacteriota; class Cyanobacteriia; order PCC-6307; family Cyanobiaceae; genus Prochlorococcus. Next base: position 22,525 of record CAJWUF010000002.1, on the reverse strand, counting down.
ACAGCGAGGGCTGCCTGGGCGAGGGCTACTGGGGCTGCTGGTGCCAGGCTGAGCCCGCCGGTGAAAGGTGCCGCTAGCAGTAGCAGCTGTCGCACTGCCCCGAGTGCTAACTGAATGCCTAGTTGGGCGCCGCCTAAAAGGGCATTGTGGCCAGATAGTCGACTGAGTAGTTTCCGGGCTGCAGGACCACCGATCTGCAGCCCATAGAGCTGACAAAGCTGCATTACTAAAGCGGTGTCACATGCCAGTCCACCAGCTAGATCTAGTAGCACTAGAGGGTTTACTGCTACGCCAGAAGCTTTGATGGCGGCGAAACGTCCGATCAGGCCTTGTGCAGCTGCTTTGCTTCGTTGTAGTCGCCCTCGCTTTAGGGACTGATAAAAACGGTCGGCTTGGCGTAAGGCATTGAGTGCTAGAAGTAATTCACCCTGTTCTGTTAGCAGGTTGATAAGGGTTTTACGTAGTGATTCGACCTGAGCAGGGCAGGCTTTACTGCGCACGATGCCATCAGCGCGAAGCTGGGCCTGACGCGGCGCAGCCGCAACGGCTAAAAGCTGAAGTTGACGAGCTGCAGCAGGCAGGCGTCGACGAATACTTGCCAACAGTGCATTTCGCTGCTCTGGTGACCAGCAATCGCAGCGGTTAAGCACCAGCATTACAGGCCGACCACTTTTGAGCAGGGCCTTCAGGGCTGCTTCTTCGACACTGGTTAGGTCGCTATCAAGAACCAGCAGCACCAGGTCGGCTTGCAGTGCCACCCTTGCCGCTAGTCGTGCTCGGCCGGCATCGGCAATTTCGTCGATTCCGGGTGTGTCGACTAGCTCTATGGACTCAAGGTTGTTGATTGGTTGGCACCAGTCCACGGCTTGTTGGTTACGGGTGCTGCCATGGGCTACATCGGTTGCAAAGACATCCTGTCCCAGTAGTGCATTGAGAAGGCTTGATTTGCCTACTCCGACTCGACCAAAAACGGCTACTCGTAGGCGTCGCTGTTCCAATCGCTTTAGCTGGCGATTTAGGGCGATTAGTTCGCCAGCTAGTTGGTTGTTTTCACGTTGGCTGAGTGATAGTTGCTTGTGCCATTGGGCTAGCAGAAGGCGGCAGCGCTCTGGTGTAGAGGGAGTGTGGTTCATTAGTTGGACTTCTGCCACCAACCGGCCAATACGGCCAAGACCGCTTCAGCACCGATCACGCCTACGAACCCGCCAAATTCATCCACCACAACTCGCACACCACTGTTGTCGCGACGGAAGCCAATGAGGAGACGATCGGCGCGAATCATTTCTGGTACAAATTCCACCGCCTCACTGAGGTCTAAAGGTGTCAGTTGGCCCTGTCCCTGAAGAAGGGCGGTGAGCAGCCTTTCGCGGCTTGCTACGCCTAGTACCTTATCTACTTCTTTCCCTAGCACCACCCACCACTCTGCGTTGTGAGTAAGCAGTTCAGGGCGCAGTGATTCAAGCTTGGCGGCAGCATCGAGGGTGGGAGCTGCCACCCGGGGGGTCATCAGATCACGTGCCGTGAGGTCGTTTAGCTGGAACACCTTGGCAATCATGGCAGCCTCATCGGCTTCGATCTGCCCTTTTTGCGAACCTAGCCTGGCTAGCAGCCTGATTTCATTCTCATCAGTGCTGATTTCGTTTTCGGCGCTGATTGCTGGTAGTAAACGCTCCAGCAGCAGCACTACCGGACGCATCATCAGGCCAAGAAAATGCAGTACTGGGGCACTGGCCAAGGAAACTGGTAAAGCCAGGCGGCTGCCTAATGATTTCGGCAGAATCTCGCCAAACACGATCACCAGCAAGGTGAGACCAACGGAAAACAGGGGTAAGCCCACCTCGATGATCTTGTGCTTCTCGAAGACAAAAGCAGCAAAGGCGCCAAGCATCAGGCTGCCGAAGATGTTGAAGCCGTTGTTGGCGATTACCAGTACAGAGAGGGTGCGCCCCAGCCGTTGACGTAGTTGAGCCAAGCGTCGGGCACCGGCGACCGGTTTGTGCCTTGCTGCTAGCTCATGCACTCGCACGGGATTAACCGTGAGCAGGGCAGCTTCTACGCCTGAGCACAAGGCAGAACCGGTGATAACAACAACTACCAATAGCGTTAGGACCAGGAGGTCGCTGCTCATACCTGGTGTGGGGATTTATGGATGGCGTGGTTGATGGCGACAAGTTGGTAATGCTGTTGCCATTCCTTGCAATGGCTCAGCAGTGTGACCTTCTCTGACGCCAGGATTAGTGGTGATCCGCTAATGGCGGACGATGGCATGGAGGGTTCTCCCTGCATGGTGTTCTTCTCCCATCCTGACGTCCCAAAGCTGTTGTGTCTCTGGCCGTGATCGATCTGTCTATTTTTTATCAACGTCGGCTTCGTTTTTTGGCGAAATTGGGGGGCGTGGCAGCCGTGATTCCGGCGGCTCCATTGGTGACTCATCATGCTGATTGTGAGTATCCGTTTCGCCAGAACAGTGATTTCTGGTATCTCACCGGCTTTGATGAGCCTGATGCGGTGGCCTTGTTTCTGCCCCATCGGCCTGAAGGTGAGCGCTTTGTGCTTTTCGTGCAAGCCAAGCAGGCCAGTAAAGAAGTATGGAATGGCTTTCGATGGGGTGCGGAAGGAGCGGTGACGCGCTTTGGGGCTGATATTGCTCATCCTTTGGCTGAATTACCCCAACTGCTAGCTGACTACCTCAAAGGTGCTGAGGCTATTGGTTTCAGAGTGGGCAAGCACCCGAAGGTGGAGCCGTTGGTGCTGAGCGCTTGGGCTCAACAGCTAGATCGGGCGCCGCGCAGTGGCGTTTCGGCTCTTGGCCTTGTGGCCCCTTGCCCGTTGTTGCATCAGTTGAGGTTGCAAAAAGGGCCCGAGGAACTAGAGCGGATGCGTGAAGCGGCTCGGATTTCGGCAGAGGCTCATGAGCTGGCTAGGAATCTGGCGCGCCCGGGCATGAATGAGCGACAGCTGCAGGCGGTGATCGAGCAGTATTTCCTTGAGCAAGGCGCTCGAGGCCCTGCATATGGATCAATCGTGGCCGGTGGCGATAACGCCTGCGTGCTGCACTACACGGCTAACAATGCCCCACTTGTTGATGGTGAGCTGGTGCTGATTGATGCGGGCTGCTCGCTAGTTGATTACTACAACGGCGATATCACGCGTACCTTCCCGATTAATGGTCGCTTCAATGCTGAGCAACGGGCTCTCTATGAGCTGGTGTTAGCAGCACAGCAGGCAGCGATCGCTGAGGTGCGACCGGGAGGTACTGCTGAACAGGTGCATGATCGGGCGGTGTGCGTACTTGTCGAAGGACTTGTGGAACTGGGTTTATTGGCTGGCAGTGTTGATGGATTGATCGAGCAGGGTGCTTATCGCCATATGTATATGCATCGCACTGGCCATTGGTTGGGGTTGGACGTTCACGATGTCGGTGCCTATCGCTTGGGTGAGCACCCGGTAGATCTTGAGCCTGGCATGGTGCTAACGGTTGAACCTGGCCTTTATCTCAGTGATCGTCTGCCAGCACCCGAAGGGCAACCAATGATTGAGGAGCGATGGAAGGGGATCGGCATCCGCATTGAAGATGATGTGGTGGTGAGTGAGCAGGGGTATGAGCTGCTCACCTCAGCAGCAGCATCAAGCACTGAAGCGATGGAGAGTTAGACGCAAATGGTTTTGATTCTTTTAAATACCAGAGATTTCGGCGAGCGGAGATGGTGAAGATTGCTTGTCATTTAATCCCTCTATTTCGACCTTGCAAAATACCTTTTGGCAATATCTAAGCCTATAGCGTGCAAATTTCATTATTCTAAAAATAAACTCCTGTCTTTACTTAGCGGCAACCCACGCTGATTTTATTTGCCTGCATTTTGCGGTAAGCTGTTTCAAAGACTTCATTTGAGCAGTAACCAGGGAGAGCTAAAGATTGAGCTAGAAGTCAATATCTGATGTCAGAAGAATAGCTCAAGGCATTTATCGCCAAGGTTAAGCAAGACACCACTCTGCAGGGAAAGCCAAAGGCTGCTTCGGATGGTAATTCAGCTATTGCAATCGCTAATGAGGCAGGATTTCCGATTACAGCTGAAGACATCGACTCTCATTCAACTGAGCTCTCAACTAAGGAGCTTGAAAGTGCAGTTGGTGGTGGGAAATGTGTAGAAGGGATAACCGATATGGGAGATAGTTTCTGGTGTTGTCATGTTTCGACTAATTAAAGCAATTTGCAAAATATTAATTTGAATTCTTCAATTCACATTGATGATTGAGTGGGTCAGGTTGACTCACTGCTGCAAGGATATCCTGTCTTAATGACCATCAGAATCTATCAATATTTTGACTTAAATATACATATACTCCTTCGATTGACCGGTTTCTATCTTGGCAAGCATTGCTCAATATGGTAAATCCAATCATAAACTTCTTGGCTCTTAAAAATATCTCTATCTCTTTCGCCAATCCTTAAAGGCTGTACTGAATGTCACCATCATGCTGAAGCCAGTATTTTGCTATTGCCGCCTGTTAATTAATATCCCTATCGGTAGTTTCCGCGAGCGACGAGGAGCATTGTTGGCCAAGTCATGCCTGCTTGCCTTCAGTCAATCGCCTTCTGAATAGTTTGTGATAGATAGTGCAATGCAAGTGAACAATGCACTATATGTGGTGCGATATGATTAAATTGTAGATAAAAGTAGATGGCCAGTCATGCCCTGCCGCCGATAGCTGGCCGCGAAGCTGAGATTCTTGCCCTGGTAAAGCAAGCCGGTCCTGTTTTCCTAAAGCAGAGCAATCTGAACCTGGAGAAGTTTCAGTCAGCTTTTGCCTGCGCTCTGCACATGCATCAGCCCACGATTCCAGCCGGGCCGAATGGAGAGCTTATCTCGCATCTGCAATACATGTTGGAGCACAGTGAAGAGGGCGATAATCACAACGCTGAGCCCTTTGCTAATTGCTATAAGCGCCTCGCTGAAATTATTCCCCAACTGATTAGAGAAGGATGCAATCCTCGGATCATGCTGGATTACTCAGGTAATTTGCTCTGGGGTGTTGAGCAAATGGGTCGACGCGACATTCTCGATGCGCTGAAATATCTCACCTGCGATCCTTCCATACAACCCCACGTTGAATGGCTTGGCACCTTCTGGAGTCATGCTGTTGCACCCTCAACTCCTATCCCAGATCTGAAGCTGCAGATCCTGGCTTGGCAACATCAGTTTGCTGAGATGTTTGGGTCAGAAGTATTGCAACGGGTGAAGGGTTTCTCTCCCCCGGAGATGCACCTTCCCAACCATCCAGACACTCTCTATGAATTGGTGAAGGCCCTCAATGATTGTGGATACCGTTGGCTACTGGTTCAAGAAGATAGCGTTGAACAACTCGATGGTTCAAGCCTTAGCCACGAGCAGAAATACGTCCCTAATCAACTTGTGGCGCGCAATTCCAGAGGGGAAACAGTAAGCATCTCGGCGCTGATTAAAACCCAGGGCTCAGATACCAAGTTGGTGGGGCAGATGCAGCCCTATTACGAAGCATTAGGGCTGGCAAGGCAATCGTTGGGTAGGACAACGATTCCATCATTGGTTTCTCAAATTGCTGATGGAGAAAATGGCGGCGTAATGATGAATGAGTTTCCAAACGCCTTTATCCAAGCTCATCAGACCATCGCTTCTAAGGCTGATGGTGAGGGCACAGTTCCGATCAACGCTACTGAGTATCTGGAATTGCTAGAGGCCGCTGGTGTCAAGCCTGCTGATTACCCGATGATTCAGGCGGTACAGCAACACAAGGTGTGGCAAAAAGTCGCTAGCACAATTACCCCAGAATCAATCGAAGCGGCCATCACTGAACTCAAAGTTATGGATCCCTCCTTCTCGATGGCCGGAGCTTCTTGGACCAACAACCTCAGCTGGGTTGAAGGCTATGAGAACGTTCTAGAACCGATAAACCGACTTAGCGCCAAATTTCACCAGGTATTTGATCCTTTGCTAATTCAAGATCCTGCGGTAACCCAAACCTCTCACTATCAGGAAGCTCTTCTCTATTTACTACTGCTGGAGACCAGTTGCTTTCGCTATTGGGGCCAGGGCACCTGGACCAATTACGCTACCGAGATCCACCGGCGCGGGGAAGCTGCGATTGCCTTTGCAACCCAGGCAGCAAGATAGTTAATAGTCTGCTTACTAGGCCAAAGCTAAATTCCCAACACTTGAGTAAGCAGCAGTGAGGCTGTTGAATTGACAAGAAATTTCCGACAGCTTGTCGCCCGACAGGATTTCAATGGCCGATAAGTCAGCAAAATGGATCACTGCTCTACGTGACGGGGTCAGACGGGATTGTGGGGATGGCTGGATGGTTCGCGGCATCGGTGACGGCCTTGTCCAAAGGGTTCAGCTGACTGTTCGTTTCGACGATGGCACCCGCACCAGCATCATCCTTGGTGCCAAGGCAAAGAATGATCCCGATTTCATTCCGTGGGCGGCAACAAGCGCTGGCTGGATTGTGAACATGTCGAGTGAAATCTTGCAGGTGATGAAAGAGCAGGGCAAGGGATTGGCTGAGGCTTACGAGATCGTGAAGCAGAGGAAAGAGTCCGGTTCCGGTAGCGAACTTGATTGGGAACGACTACTAAGAAAATTCAAATCACATAAAACAAACAACAGCATGAAGGGAGCCAGGGTTTGGAACCGTAACTACCGCACACCAATTGCACGCACAGTGCTCATTCTCACAAGCAACCCCGGACCAACCAACGGGTACACGCTTTTAAAAACACTTGTCGAACTTCACGGAGGAGAACCCGGTTCAACAAGTCGACGACTTCGCATCCAGTACGCAGCAGAATTCCTTCGCTTCGCGTTTAAAAATGGGGCTAATAGACGTTGGCTGCCGCCAGAAGATCTTAAGAAGTTCATTGGCGAAAAGAGTGCCGATCTCCATCTGGGTAAACATCAGTGCGATAGTGAGCTATAGAAGAATTGGCAAAGTTCACCTGTCTGTCAGAAGAACAACTCAAAGCTTTCCTGGCAAAAGTTCAAGGAGATAGCTCACTACAGGCAATCTCAAGTTAGAAGGAGCTGATGTTGCAGCAAGCTGCATTAAAACTGTGCATCATTTCTGCTTATCTTTTAGCTAAGAGCCCATTCAAAGGCTGGTGAACATGCTGATCAGCAATTATCTAAATCAGTTCAGCCTCAACTTATTCACCAGCCTTTGAGGATCTCGATCGCATCAGTTGTGCAGCTCAGAATGTTGTCGGCACCGGCTTGCTTTAGGCGATCTTCATAGCTGCTGCGAGCTTCTCGTTGTTCGATTCCATGCAAATGAGGCGGGGCTACTGCCAGGCTCACAAACTTTTGGTTGGCTTGCTTTTGGCGCGCTTGGATCACTGTGAGCACATCGGCCACCGTGTCGCCTAGGTAGGCGATTGGTGGAGCGCCTTCCCCCAAGGCTCTGCCAGCAAGTTGATGGGCTAGCTGTAGCAAGCCTGTTGGATCAGGCTTATCAGGAGCTTCTCCCATGGCAATCAAGGCTGGATTTTGCAGCCCCAAACGTTGCTCCAGCACAAATCGGGCAGAAGGGGGTTCAGCGCCGCTGACAAATCCCCAGGCAAAACCCTGAAGATTTAGTTCCTCAAAGAATGTTCGCTTGACCAGTAACGGCTCGTTGCAGATAAAACCCTGCCAATTGCTTGGGTCCCCATCGGGATCACCACCAAAATAAAAGCTGCTAAAGACTTCAATTACCTGTTCGCGGTTGGGTAGTTTCAGATCTTGATCGTCATGGATATGCCGCCGCCGCAGCATTTCCAGGCTGGCGTCCCAGTCGTTATTCCAGTTGCCTTCTGATTTGAGTACGTCGATAGCAGCGACGGTGGGCCGCCAGCCGCTGAAGTGATGCACTGTTTCTTGGATGGCACGACGGTAGCTTGCTGCTACATCACGGATCACGCCGTCGATGTCAAACAGCAGTAGGCCTTGCAGGTTCAGAGGGTCCAAGGTGGAGTGCGACTGGTAGGTTAGTTGTTTGTATAGATTCCTTGAGCGCAGAGAGCATGACGGTTTCTGAAGGCGCTGCCGCCGACCAGGAGGTCGCGACTACAGCAGTGGCGGAAGGCGCTGCCGCTAACCAGGAGGTCGCCACTACAGCCGCTGCTGCAGTGGCTGAGGCCGCCCCCGAGGCCACGGAAGTCGCCAAGGAAGCCGTTGAAGAGCAGGAGCAGGAGCCCAAAGAAGGTCGCCCTGTAATGCGTGGTGGCAGTGCTGCCCTTGCAACCGCAACTATTGATGCTGATGGTGTGCCTTCTGGTTACACCCCAAAGGCTGATGAGGGTCGCTTTTTGCTGAAGATTCTTTGGCTGCCAGACAATGTGGCTCTGGCTGTTGATCAGATCGTTGGTGGTGGACCCAGCCCTCTTACTGCTTACTTCTTTTGGCCTCGAGAAGATGCCTGGGAAACTCTTAAGAGTGAGCTTGAAGGTAAGAGCTGGATCACCGATAACGAGCGCGTTGAGGTGCTCAATAAAGCCACGGAAGTGATCAACTACTGGCAAGAAGAAGGTAAGGGTAAGTCTCTAGAAGAAGCCAAGCTCAAGTTCCCTGATGTGACCTTCTGCGGTACCGCCTGAAGAAGGATAAGGATCCTGGCAGTGTGCTGAGGGGCGGCAAGTGGCTCCTCAGTTAAGCCGTGCGTCCTTCTCGAAGGCTTCAGCAGCTTTCAAGGTGGCCTCTACGTCAAACAGCTCTGCAGCCAGTACAGGGCTGATCGTGAAGGTATTGATTCCCTCTGCCGCCAGATAGCTCAGATCATTGCTGTGGCGCAGGCTGGCGACAAGAAGCTTGCAGCTGCTGCCTACTCCGTCTAGGGCTCGTTGCATTGCTACTAGTTCGCTATAGCCATCGCGACCTTGATCGTTAATGCGTCCTAGATAAGGAGCGATGTATTTAGCGCCCAGGGCTGCAGCAATTAGTACTTGGGGGGCCTCATAACAGGCGGTAAATGTCACGGGAATTTCTGCGGCGATCAGTGTGCGTGCCGCTTGGCTTCCTGTTTGGGTAATTGGCAGTTTGATCTGAACAGTCAGGCCTGGAGTGGTTAGTTGGGCCAAGGCAGTGCCACATTCGGCTAGCTCATTGGCATCATTTCCCCAAGCTTGTAGATGTAGTTCTCGATAGCCAATCTGTTCTGCTTTAAGGGCTAGAAGCTTTAAATGATCCAGCTTGCATGGCTGGTTGGCTCGTCTTAGCAGGCTTGGGTTGGTAGTAATGCCAGCAAAAAGTCCCGTGGCAAACCAGGTTTGCCAGGTAATCGGATCTGCGCTGTCTAGCAAAAGCTGCAGAGACACTCAACCTCCTGAGCCGCTGCAGATTTGTTCGATTATTTGGTGGCTTGAACTCGTGCGCGAGCGCGATGGAATTTTTGTTGTGCTTTTATTTTTTCTGGTGAGGCTGCCTTCCCTTCCATTTGGCTTACTTCGGCTTTGGCCTTTTCCAGTTCTGCTTCGGCTGTTGTTGCATCAATGCTGCTGCCGAGCTCAGCACCATTAACTAATACGGTGACATCGTCGGCTTCAACTTCGGCGAATCCACCCATTAGGGCAATGGAGTTCCAGGATCCATTGGCTCGAACACGCATCACCCCAGTGTCTAGGGCCGTCACGAGCGAAATATGGCCAGGCAGTATGCCGATTAGGCCGGTGGTGCTGGGAAGGATCACCTCTTCAGCTGTGCCGTCAAAGACGCTCTGGTCAGGTGCCAGCACGCGGAGGGTGAGAGACATGGTTCGGGGGCTTGGGTTTGACGGAAAGAAACGGAATTGGGGAGGAAGTGATTAGCGGGGAGATGTCTCTCTCCCCGCTGGGTTTCAACCCTTTGCTTCTGAAGCCATCTTTTCGGCTTTAGCTTTTACCTCATCGATGTTGCCAACTAGATAAAAGGCTTGCTCAGGTAGATGGTCTAGTTCACCGGCAAGGATCATGTTGAAGCCGGCGATGGTTTCTTCGAGCTTGACGTATTTGCCAGACATGCCGGTGAAAATCTCGGCGACAAAGAAAGGCTGGGATAGGAACTTCTCGATCTTGCGGGCACGATCCACTGTGCGGCGATCATCTTCTGAAAGTTCGTCTAGGCCAAGAATGGCGATGATGTCTTGTAGTTCCTTGTAGCGCTGCAGTGTGGCCTGAACGTTTCGTGCTGTGCGGTAATGCTCATCGCCAACAACTGATGGCTGAAGCATGGTGCTGGTGGAATCGAGAGGGTCCACAGCTGGGTAGATACCCTTGGCAGCCAATGCACGAGCTAGCACCGTTGTGGCGTCTAAGTGGGCAAAGGTTGTGGCCGGTGCTGGGTCGGTGAGGTCGTCAGCTGGAACGTAGACGGCCTGAATTGAGGTAATTGATCCTTCTAGGGTTGATGTGATTCGTTCTTGAAGTTCACCAACGTCAGTGCCAAGAGTGGGCTGGTAACCAACGGCCGAAGGCATACGACCTAATAGTGCAGATACCTCTGATCCAGCCTGAACAAAACGGAAGATGTTGTCGACGAATAGCAGCACGTCCTGCTTGTTCACATCGCGGAAGTGCTCAGCCATGGTCAGGGCAGACAGGCCCACGCGCATACGAGCACCAGGGGGCTCGTTCATTTGCCCGAAGCAAAGGGCAACTTTCGACTTAGATAGGTCGTCGGAGTTGATTACTCCAGATTCTTTGAATTCTTCATAGAGGTCGTTGCCTTCACGGGTGCGTTCGCCTACTCCCCCAAATACAGATACACCACCGTGCTCTTTGGCGATGTTGTTGATCAGTTCTTGAATTAGAACGGTTTTGCCCACACCGGCTCCACCGAATAGACCAACCTTGCCGCCTTGACGGTAGGGAGCAAGGAGATCGATCACTTTGATGCCAGTTTCAAAAACTGTTGGCTTGGTTTCAAGCTCGGTAAGTTTTGGAGCTGGTCGATGTATAGGTGCAGTATCGGCTGTTTGAACTGGCCCCTGCTCATCAACAGGTTCACCGAGCACGTTGAAGATTCGGCCCAGAGTTGCTTCTCCTACGGGCACGGAAATCGGGGCGCCGGTATCGAGGGCTTCCATGCCACGAACCAGGCCATCGGTTCCGCTCATTGCAACTGCGCGAACTCGATGGTCGCCAAGCAGCTGTTGCACTTCGGCCGTGATCGCAATGTTCTGCCCGGAGGCATTTGTGCCTTCAATGCGTAGAGCATTGAGAATTTGGGGCAGCTTGCCGGCGGGGAATTCCACATCCAAAACTGGTCCGATCACCTGACGAACAACGCCCTTGGTGCCGGCGGAGGCGGTAGCAGCAGCGGCCATAAGAAATAAGAGGTTTTGCAGGGGGTGCGTTACGAACGCATGCCCTTCCAGAGCGGCGCAACATTACCACTGCAATGGTGAATGCTGCTAAGGGTTCGGTCACCCGCACAGCTATCCACTAGTCGACGCACCATCAATACGCATAGGTTGGCACTCAATGACCTCGAGTGCTACTTCGGGTCGTTTAAGAGGTGCTTCGGCGCCATAGTTCTTGTATTGCATTCACCCATGGCAGCTGTTTCTCTCAGCGTCTCCACCGTTAAGCCTCTTGGAGATCGCGTTTTCGTGAAAGTCTCTGAATCAGAGGAGAAAACCGCCGGCGGCATTTTGCTGCCTGATACCGCCAAGGAAAAGCCACAGGTGGGTGAGGTGGTTCAAGTTGGCCCTGGAAAGCGCAATGACGATGGATCTCGTCAGGCTCCTGAAGTGGGTGTTGGCGACAACGTTCTCTACAGCAAGTACGCCGGCACAGATATCAAGCTCGGCTCAGATGAGTATGTGCTTTTGTCCGAGAAGGACATCTTGGCTGTCGTCAACTGAGCTGACGCTGACTTTTAACTGACCAAACCAATCATCTTTAAAGGACAACGCCTCCCATGGCCAAGCGCATTATCTACAACGAGCAAGCTCGACGAGCTCTTGAACGCGGCATCGACATTCTGGCCGAATCTGTGGCAGTGACCTTAGGTCCCAAAGGCCGCAATGTGGTGCTTGAGAAAAAGTTCGGTGCACCTCAAATCATCAACGACGGCGTAACCATCGCTAAGGAGATTGAGCTTGAGGATCACATTGAGAACACTGGTGTTGCCTTGATCCGTCAGGCCGCTTCCAAGACCAATGACGCTGCTGGTGATGGCACAACCACGGCCACGGTTTTGGCACACGCAATGGTGAAAGCTGGTTTGCGCAATGTGGCAGCTGGTGCCAATGCAATCTCCTTGAAGAAGGGCATTGATAAGGCCTCCGACTTCCTGGTGACGAAGATCGAAGAGCTAGCCAAGCCGATTAGTGATAGCAACGCCATTGCTCAGTGTGGAACCATCGCTGCTGGCAATGACGAGGAAGTTGGGCGAATGATTGCCGACGCTATGGACAAGGTAGGCAAGGAAGGTGTGATTTCCCTCGAGGAGGGCAAGTCGATGACCACCGAACTGGAGGTCACCGAAGGTATGCGCTTCGATAAGGGTTACATCTCTCCTTACTTCGCTACAGATACTGAGCGAATGGAGGCTGTACTTGATGAGCCCTACATCCTGCTCACTGATAAGAAGATCGGTTTGGTACAGGATCTTGTGCCTGTGCTCGAGCAAATTGCTCGCACCGGTAAGCCTCTGCTGATCATTGCTGAGGATATTGAGAAGGAAGCTCTTGCCACCTTGGTGGTAAATCGTCTTCGTGGTGTGCTGAATGTTGCTGCAGTTAAGGCACCTGGCTTTGGTGATCGCCGTAAGGCCATGCTCGAAGACATGGCAGTGCTCACCAATGGTCAGTTAATTACTGAGGATGCTGGTCTCAAGCTGGATAACGCCAAGCTTGAGATGCTTGGTACCGCCCGCCGCGTCACCATCAATAAGGACACCACAACCATCGTCGCTGAAGGCAACGAGATGGCGGTAAAAGGTCGATGCGAGCAGATCAAAAAGCAGATGGACGAGACCGACTCGACCTATGACAAAGAGAAGCTGCAGGAGCGTTTAGCCAAGCTGGCCGGTGGTGTTGCCGTTGTGAAGGTTGGCGCGGCTACCGAGACCGAGATGAAGGATAAAAAGCTTCGTCTAGAAGACGCCATCAACGCCACTAAGGCAGCAGTGGAGGAAGGCATCGTTCCTGGCGGTGGCACCACTCTTACTCACCTGGCCTCTGCTCTTGAGAAATGGGCAAATAGCAACCTCAGTGGTGAGGAGCTGATCGGCTCCAACATCGTTGGGGCTTCACTTGCTGCTCCCTTGATGCGTATCGCTGAGAATGCTGGTGCCAATGGCGCTGTCGTCGCAGAAAACGTAAAGAGCAGGCCAATCAGCGATGGCTATAACGCTGCCACTGGCGACTACGTCGATATGCTGGCAGCAGGCATTGTTGATCCCGCTAAGGTCACACGTTCAGGCTTGCAGAATGCAGCTTCGATTGCCGGGATGGTGCTTACTACCGAATGCATCGTTGCCGATATGCCTGAGAAGAAGGAAGCAGCTCCTGCTGGCGGTGGCGGTATGGGTGGTGACTTCGACTATTGATCAGAGCTGGGACTCTTCGGAGTCCCAAAGGTCATCAAAAACATATAAAAAAGCGCCTATAAGGCGCTTTTTTACTGGCCGGAGTTTGTCACTGCATTGAAGATAGAAAATAACTGCGGAACTTGAAGTATGTGCCGATGGAAAACTTCTATGATGAATTAAATGCTGATTACCGTGGATGGCATTTCTCAATATTTTGCTTTTGTAAATGCACCGAAGAAAGCTCCAGTATGCTCATAGATGTGATTCTTTTCACGCTTTAATTCAATGCCATATGGATTAAAGAAAATGGTAAATAGTATCCTTGCGAATCTGAATATATTTTTCTTTGTTGTTGCGTTATCCGTATCTGTCATGGCTGCCAGGCTTAGCATCTCTCTATCAAGGATCTCGCTCTCGCCAAGTGTTTTAAGCATCTTTTCTTTCTCTTCAGTGTTAATAGTGCTGAGCAATACTTTTAATCCTTTTATTGAATCTTTGTCACCTTTGATGATTTCTCTTATGATGCTTTGGTATAAATTTTCCCATTTGTATGGCTCTGCTTTAAATAGATACGACGCTGGGCTTTCTCTATTTGCCTTTAGCAATCGTTTGGCTTCGTCATTCTCGCATTGTTCAGATTTCCAGAAATCATATAAGGGAGAAGCCTTCCCTATTGCGCTTGCCAGTTTTAATGCTGTTGACTTCACTTGATTTCAAGAGTGGGATGGTTGTGGTTATAAGGGATGGTCCTTGCTGAAATGCTTTTTCTTTAGTTGATTTCTGCACGGCATGGTAAGCCGAAGTCTATACTTTATGGCTTTTCTCTGGAATATTATTTGGGTGAATTATTTGACTTTCTCATGCTTAATCCCGGTCTCTTCCTGGTAGGCAATTACTAGTTCTACTAAATCTTTTTTGAGCATTGTCTTGAGTTTGTTGTTGGAGTTCTTGTCGGGTAATAATTGGATGGATTCTGCTGGATTTGTTTTTGTTACCCCTGCATCAAGAATTGAGAAAAGCTTTTTCAAGGAATCAAATAATATCAACGCAACCCTTACGAAAAGCAGGATAACTGTGTCGGTTGTAATTTTCTCTTCCGGGGCCTTTGTCATTTGCTCTTCTTGGACCTTTGCCATTTGGGGTTTCCGATAAATGTCTTGTCGATAAGAGATAAGTAGAGCAAGTCGTCGTTGCCGACACTTGGATTATAGCTTGAATCGTCTATTGAGCAGAGATCAGGCCTTGTTTTGCTTGGGTTGTTGTATCAGTTGTATGCGTAGATCGCTGATTGCCTATCAAGATCAATTTTGCAGAGCTCCTTTCGCCGGCTTCGTTCTGGCTTAACAGTTGGTGGCTATTGCCTTGATGCTGCAAGCGTCAAGGCCTTTGCGCCTTGTCATCCTCCATTGCATAAAAAGATCTTTGCTAGCGTGGAAATTAATCATTAATAGAGGTTGCTACTGGCAAGTTGTTATTACCATCTAGTGCGATGGAGACGTGTTCATAAAGGCAAACCTTATCTCTTCTGACTTCGATATAGCCAAATACTTTTATTAGAGGAGAGTTGCTATTTTGTCGTAGAGAGAGGTGATGTGATGGTTGAATCTACGATCGCCTGAAAAGAATGTGCGATGGACTTTTAAGTTCACCGATGATCTGTTATCTCTTATTTAATTCAATTGCCTGCTGGTCTTATTAATTCCTTGTAGGTACTTTCATCTATTTGGATTGCTGCGTCTTCATTGAAGAAGTCATGTAGCTTACTTGTGCCGTGCTTGGCGATTAGCTCTTGTAGAGCTCTTTTGACTAAGTCTACGTTGGTTTACTCTTTGCTGATTTATTTTAGGCATTTGGGCATAAGTTGAGCAGTGTTGCTTTAAAAGCTTTGATCTTTACTATGTAGTTAATTGCTATTCCGCCGGTGAATATTTGATTGCAGGCTATTGACTATGCCTTTTGGGTTAGGCTAAAGCATTAGATCCGTGCCATTCCTTCTCTGGTATTTGCCATTATCAGGCCTTTAAATATAATGCTGGTGTGTTGAATTGGCAGAGCTACTGCTGTGTCGAGTAGGAGCAGAACTTGAAGTTTGCTGTGTAGAAATAAGGTGATGCCTTATCGCTAACGTTTGTGATTAGCGGCTTCTGCCACGGTTTCGCTGAATCTTTTATTGGCAAAGATCAGCCGCGCCTATTTGCTGGGATTGATGGTTGATTTCAGTTCAACCAGCCGGCGCTGAGAATCACGGCAATACTCATAAATATGGCTAGGCATATCCAGGTGATTCTGTTTAGCGTGGCTTCGGCACTGCTGGTGCTTGTGAAACTGGAGCTGCCGCTAGCGGATATGCCTCCCATGCCACCCCCTTTGGGGCTATGTAGCAGTACCAACAGCATCAATAGAACGCCAGAAGCGACCCAGACCCAGGAGAGAACAGTTGTGATCATTGGCTAAGTCTAGGGATGATTTGATTGATCATGTCTTGATATTCAGAGTCTGACTGCAGCGCTTTAGACCGGTTGAGGTAGTCGCGCTGACATTGTTGGTGACTCAATGGATTGAATTAACGAGCAGCCTGACATGGCATCTGGCTTGGGCAAGCCCAGCAGTTGCAGCAAAGTGGGCGCGATATCAGCTAGGCCGCCATCTTCTCGCAGGCGGATGTCATTCCCCAGGCCAGCGAGTTTGCATTTTTCACCTTCTACCAGGATTACCGGTACGGGGTTGGTGGTGTGAGCTGTCCAGGCCTGCCCATCTTGCCCTTGCATCAGTTCGGCATTGCCATGGTCTGCGGTGATCAATAGGGTGCCGCCCATCTGCCCCGTCGAAGCAAGTAATTGGCCGATACAGCTGTCTACGGTGCTGATGGCTTCTTGAGCGGCGCCCATTACGCCGGTGTGTCCGACCATATCGGGATTGGCGTAGTTGATCACGACAAGTGAATACAAGCCGCTCTTAATAGCAGCAAGGCAACTCTTGGTAAGAGTCTCTGCAGACATCGCTGGAGACAGGTCGTAGGTGGCTACTCGGGGGGAAGGTACTAAATGACGATCCTCTCCAGGTAGTGGCTGTTCGATGCCGCCATTCATGAAATAAGTCACATGGGGATATTTCTCTGTTTCCGCAGTGCGGTATTGGCGCAGGCCATGCTCGGATACAACTTGGCCAAGTAGATGGTCGAGTGATTCGGCTGGAAAAGCTATTGCTACGGGGAGATCTTGTTCGTACTGGGTGAAGGTAACTACATCCAGGCGGGGCTGTTGCTTTCGCTGGAAGCCATCGAAGTTTGCAAGTGTGAGGGCTTGCACCAATTGTCTGGCGCGGTCAGGTCGGAAGTTGAACATCACCAGGCCATCGCCATCTTTTAGGCAATTGTTTGTTAGTCGCGAGGGTTCGAGAAATTCGTCGGTGGTGCCCGCGGCGTAGCTTTCGCTGATTACTTCTGCAGCAGAGGTTTTACTGAGCGGTTGGTTCTGGTTGGTGAGCAGGTCATAAGCCTTAACCGTTCTCTCCCAGCGGTGGTCGCGGTCCATGGCCCAGTAACGACCACAGATGCTGGCTAGTTCCCCGACTCCACTTGCGGTGATGGCGGTTTCAATTTGTTGTAGGTAATTGGCTGCACTTTGAGTTGGAGTATCTCGCCCATCTGTAATCACGTGCACCGCTACCTTTTTGAGGCCAGCGGCGGCAGCCCAGTGCAACAGTCCACATAGATGATCTATATGGCTGTGGACACCCCCGTCGGAGCAGAGACCCAATAGGTGAAGTGTGCCGCCTGATTGCTGCAACCGTTTGCCTAGTCCAATTAAGGCAGGGGTCTGCCCAAGCTTTCCAGTTCGTACGGTTTCACTAATGCGTACTAGTTCCTGACGAATTACTCGGCCTGCACCGATAGTTAGGTGACCCACCTCGGAGTTGCCCATCTGGTTGTCAGGTAGGCCGACAGCGGCGCCACTTGCTTCAATCAAGGTGTGTGGGTAGGCATGCCAGAGCGCATCCATGATTGGAGTCTCAGCGCATCGGATGGCGTTGTGTTCTCTATCTTCACGATGCCCCCAGCCATCAAGGATCGCCAGCACTACAGGTGCTACCTGGGCGATATGCCTTGAGTCTCCGGAACTGCTGCTAGGCATGCTCACACGCGACTATTCCTTCTTAAGGCCTTCCCAACATTCAATTTACTTTGTCTTGGGGCTTGGTTTGCATTTGTGCTGACTTGCGTCAGCTTTTACGCATCCCTTGCGCTTGGAGTCCCAAGTGGATCGGCATACACTCAGCTCCTCATAACTCACTCCCATGATCAACAGCGGCAGTGATGAACGAGTGGAGATCCTGTCGGCTCAGGAACTTGGCCGCACCTTGTCGCGCCTTGCTTCTCAAGTGCTCGAGTCAGTATCCAGTAGCCAGGAGTTGCTGCTTTTGGGGATTCCTACTCGAGGGGTGCATCTTTCTCGTGTAATTGCCAGAGAGTTGGAATCCCTGTCTGGTCAAAAAATTGCCCAGGGAAGTTTGGATCCCACTTTCCATCGTGATGATCTTGGTCGGGTCGGTACTCGAATGGTGGAACCTACGAATTTCCCCACCAGCGTTGAGGGCAGACAGGTTGTATTGGTAGATGATGTGATTTTTACCGGCCGCACTGTGCGCGCTGCTCTTGAGGCTCTTCAGGCCTGGGGGAGACCTCAGCGGGTGATGTTGTTGGTGATGGTGGATCGTGGTCACCGGGAAGTCCCTATTCAGCCTGATTTCTGTGGTCGAGAAGTGCCAACGCGTCGCACTGAAAGTATTGAATTGCGCCTCTGTGATGTCGATGGAGAAGAGGGTGTTTATCTGCGCCAGTTATCTAGTTAAGGCATACAAGGCGAGCTGGTGAGCTGATCGTCTCGGCAGGGCAGGTGAGGCGCTGATGCAGCTCATTTGTTCGATGCTCAAAGACCAAATGATCAACCATTGCAAGGGTGAAAACCCATCAGCTCATTTAGTTCAGCCCATCTGCAGATAGTGGCTCTTACCAGCATTAGAAGCCTTCTCTCCTCAGTGTAAATCTGGATTCTGTCTATTCATCTGGATTATCCAGGATGGTCAATGTCCTCTAGGCATTGATCGCATGCCAGGTTCACTTTTCTCTTCTAATTGCTTTGAGGTTGGTGTGAATTGAATCGGCTAACGCACGGTGCCCAGCTTTTGCTTATTCAGCCGCTCGCCGCTGCGCAGATCCATCCCTTCCATCTGAAGCTGAGCGTTGTCGTCGATGCTGAACTGCAGCCTTAGACAGTCTTGCCCTGGTTGCCCGGGTGGATTCAGTGCAAGGCAGACGGGGTTGCAGGTTTCGGGCCAGCGATGGATGCGACGCTCACCTGAGCTTGCTCGTAGGGTTGGCATGCCATCGATGTAGATCACTTCATAGCTCTCTTGGCTGTCCGGTTCACCAAGCACTACCTCAAGTTCAAGTTGGTCGATCTGGCTGGCGGCTAGTACTAGTTCAAGCGGGTCTGTTGTTGGCCAGGGTTGCCCTGCGATAAATAGCGGATGCCAATGATGTCGATTGCTTCTTTGGTCCCAGCAGCGTAGAGATACGCCCCGGTGCAGCAGATCGCGAACTTTGACCCCTGGTGTGAGCTGTAAGGCTCCTATTGCTACGGCTTCTATTGGTGGTGGCGTTAGTAGTGGGGCTGGCTGAGTTTGTTGCTGCAACCAACGACGAACTAAGGGGATTTGTGCTCCCCCGCCGACTGCCACCACGCCTTTAAGGTCCTTGAGGCTGCAACCATTGACTTGTGCTTTTGCCAGAGTTTGCTCTAGCAGGCTGGCGAGGCTGTTTAGGAAGCCTTTGCTAATCAGGATCTCCTCTAGTTCCCGGCGAGAGAGCCGCAGAGGAAGTATTTGATTATCTCCTGGCTCGACGGCAATCTCCAGCTGGCTTTCATCATCTTTAAGTTCATCCTTGCTAAGGCGGCACTTAAGGCGCTCTGCGCTGTTTAGGAGTGTTTCCGAGAGGGGAACGTCGGGATATAGATGACTGGCAATCCAATGATCTAGATCCCGTCCACCTAGCTTTAGCCCAGCCTTGCCGAGTACGCGCGCGCAGCGAAGGATTTGTTTGCTGCTGTTGTGCAGGTCTTGGCCGGCAAATCTGAGTAATTGTGCGATTGGGCCAGAGAGTCCTTCTCCGCCTTCAAGAGCAACTAGGGAAAGATCAATTGTGCTGCCACCAAGGTCCATCACTAGCAGCTTTGATCCTGGTGGCAGGCCTGCACCCATGGCGGCGGCAGTAGGTTCGTCAACCAGGGCGATCTCATCGACCGGCAGTGTTGTGCAGACCCGATTCAGCCAGATCCTGTAAGCGCGGTAGCTTTCTACTGGTGCTGTGAGCACAAGACGTCGCACCTCAATATGGGGGGGCAGACGTCGCCAGATCTCTTGAAGTAAGAGCTCTCCGGCCTGTTCTGGCGTAAGCCCAGATCCATCGTTGCTAGCTCGATACGGTGCTGGGGCGCCTATCGAGCGTTTGAAATCTCTACTTAGGTTTTGGTGGTCTTGACCTGCCAGGTCTGCATCGTTTACTTGCTGTCCTACTAGAGGATTGGAGTCCTTGGCCTGGTAGGCCCAGACCAGGCTGGGCACTTCACCACAACGACTGCTGATTGGTGGCAGATCCAGTAGTTGAGGCTTTTGAGCATGTTCAGCCTGGAAGGCCACAACTGTTGTGGTGCTTCCGAGGTCGATCGCAAGGGTGCCGGATAATTGTGGGGAAATCTGAAGCTTTCCTGCGCCCTCGGGGGGCATGTCCATTGCTATGGCCAGGTTGTGTTCATCACGAGGCTAAGAGGAAATCACGATGGACCGCTTGCAGCGCCTGGTGCTCTCTTTTTATCGAGAGGACCCGTGCATCGAGGCAGAGCTGGAACCATTGCTTGATTGCCGTATGTCCCGTAGTTGGGGGAGTATCCGGATTGAGTGTGTTGATCAAGAGCATCTAGAAGAAGTCAGTGCCTTGCTGAAACATCTGAGGCCTCCATTGGCTGCTTTGGGGCTTGGTCGACAGATTGTGTTGAGGGTGCCGGGTTCCCTGCAGCGGACCTATCCGATGGATGTGCCGTTTCACAGTGATCTATTTGCTTAGCGCTCGCCTAAACTGAACTCAAATAGCTAATCGAGAAGTCTTTCTGTGATCACAACATCTGGCGTGGATCCCAAAGAGCTTGCCAAGCGTGGGGAGAGCCTTATCCGTAAGTCGACCAACCGCTACTTAACAACAGTTCGGATTGCGTTTAGAGCTAAGCAGCGTCGCTTCGATGATTTTGATGGCCTCCTAGAGGAATCGAGCGTCAAGCCTGTTCAGCGGGCCATTGTTGAACTCAGCGACGAGCAGGATCAACCGGATCTGTTGCCTGGCTGAGGCCATGATTCAAAAGGAGGGACCTGGTTGGCGACTTGCCAGGGATCCTGCCAGGGAAGCCTTCCCCGTTTTGATAGGAGGAGAAAGTTGGGCTGTTGAGCTCACTCAAGCTGAATGGGAGGCTTTGTTGTCCCTGATCGTTGAGCTAACGGATCAGCATCAGCAGCTGGTTGCTCAGTTACTTGCAGAGGAGTCTGTCTGCTTAGAGATGGAACGCCAGTCATGGTGGACCTGCCTTGATGGTGATCGCCAAAACTGGAGTCTCCAGGTGGTTTTACAGGGGGATGGGGAGAGTGCTCGCGGGGTTGAAGGGTACTGGCCAGCACCTGCTGCGCAGGCCATGGCAGCAGCGATGAGAACTGCTTGGGATTCTGACCAATGATTAGAGAGACTGATCGATAGAGGGAACATTGATCTCTCCCCGGCCTTGCGCAACGTAATGCACAGCTTTTCCACAGCTTGCAAGCTTTGATCATCCACACGCACTCAAAGATGTGGAAAAAGTGCCTTTGAGTTAGATGCCCCCTTGACGAAGATTGCCTTGCCCCCCATCAGCGATTAAATGCTGATGGCCTTCCCTTGGAAGGCCATCAGGTCATTATTCTCATTGTGAGACAGGTTGGGATGCGCTTTTGGGTTGGTGCTTGACGTAGGCGGTCTGCATGTGGAGAACTGGTGTTGTTCAGCGGATAAAAAATGTCAGTGGGGAATGTCAAAGAGGCTGAGCTAGAAGTGGCGATAGAGGCGCCGCTGACAGTCCAGCCGGCTGCCAGTGAGGAGGTTGGTGATGGTGTCGTCAGCTTCCAGGCGGAGTTGCCTCTGGCCCTTCAAGAGGCCATGACGGGTTTTATTGAGAAGTGCCCTAATTGGGATCAGTACAGATTGATCAAGGTTGCTCTGGCTGGCTTTCTTGTTCAAAACGGTATGGATTCCAGAGAGCTAACCCGTCTTTATGTGGGCAATATGTTCCGTAGCGATTCATTGATGCAGGGCTTTTGATTGGTGATTGCGGCGATTGTTCTTCCGTTAGTTGCACTAGGGACAACGCCTTCAGGCTGAGGGACTTCTGCTAAGGATTAGTTGAGTGGTCCAAGCCATTGCAAAAGGTCCATAGCCGTGCTTTTGGGAATCGGCAGGATTGAGAGGCGATTGCCTTTGCGAACTACTGGCAGCTCTTCTGCGCTGTATTTTTCACGTAGCTTTTCTAGGCTTAGTAGTTCGTCAAAACGTCCGAGGTAATGCAGGCGAGGGCAATCCCAGCGAGGTTTGTCTGGGTGTGATTTTGGGTCGTAGTACTTCGCCTTTGGATCAAACTGTGTTGGGTCAATTATTCTCGTTTCCGTGACCTCCATTAGCCCGACGATGCCGGGAGGTTTGCAGTTCGAGTGATAAAAGAATGCTCTATCCCCAATGACCATTGATCGCATGAAGTTGCGGGCCTGGTAATTGCGAATCCCATCCCAAAGTGTGGTGCCTTCTTCTTTGAGGTGGTCGATTCCGTATACATCTGGCTCGCTTTTCATCAGCCAGTAAGAGATGTCTGTCATGCCAACTATTTCTTGTAAGGGAGAGTTATTGGCTTGCCTTTGACGCCTGCATA
>CAJWUF010000001.1 GCA_913047395.1 uncultured cyanobacterium | reverse complement strand
TGGATGCCGACACCTGTCATTGAGTGGCCGCTAACACGCAGGAAGAAGGTGCTGGTTGGGTGGCGAATTAGCTGTTCGTTGAGGTCGATGCCGGTTTCTATGTAATCCTCAGCAGGAGATGGAAATCCTGCCTCCACGTTTTCTCCTGCCAATGGCAGGGCCTGTCGCTTCCGCTCAGAGCGCAGAGGCAAAGGGTGAGGCGTGAAATCCATCACGGCATGAATGGCTATCCTGATAGTACAGGCGTTCCATCGCCTGCGGAGTCTCTTGGCGGGGCAAATGTTTTCTACCTATTTAGCCTTGAGGCCATTCCTTATTGGCAGCCTCAAGCTCTTCTCTATGTGGTGGGTGTATCCATATAGAGAAGGTTGTTGGCTAGTCAATGATGTTATTGATCGCTCAGTGCACATCTACTTACGACAGTGATCACATGCAAGCCCTGCAATGCCTTCAGCTTCTGTGATAAGAACTGTTTTGCAAGATGCTTTGCGCTCTGTATAGCTGTTCAACAAGCAGCAGACGAGCCAGTTCGTGGGGAAAGGTCATTGGAGAGAGGCTCAGTTGCCAGTGGGATGATGCCTTCAGTTCTTTGCTCAGGCCATCAGCACCACCGATTACAAAGGCAAGGCGCTCAGAGCCAAACTTCTCCAGACGTTCGGCAAGTGGAACTGAGGCCAGTGCCTCACCTTCTTCGCACAGAGCCACCAGCAATTCACTGCTGCGAAGTGCTGTCTGAATAGCTTGCGCTTCACGTTGTGGGTGGGTGTCACGAACTTCCGTGATTGTTATACCCGGCAGGCGCTTTAGATACATCGATATGCCGTCTTGAATCCAGCCTTTGCGCACTTTGCCCACGGCTATGATTCGATAGGACAATTCTTTCCTCAAATCTCTCTTGATGACAGCAGTTTCAGTAAACCTTACCCTGTGAAATTGTTGTCATGGCGATGAAACGCAAAGGTGTGAGGGGACGCAAATTAGGTGCACTCTGCTGAGGCCAATCAACTCTCGTCCTCATCTTCCAGTAGCAGTTGCCCGAAGGCTATGTAGAGACTTTCTTCTTCGCTGCCTGGGGTCAGCCTGGGTCTCTTTGGAAGGGTGGTCTTGTTCTTGCCGGCATTGTTGGTCGGGGTGTTATTGCTCTGTGCAATTTCATTTGATTGCTTGCTAATTAGTACGTTACGCACCTGGTTCTCTTGCTTTGCTTCAATTTCTCTAAGGCGTGCCATCAAGTGGGGAGGAACATTCCCATCAGGACTGACTTGCATCAGTTCTTTGAATAGGGCCTGGGGATCATCTTCTGTTTCGACGCGATGACGACGTTTGTTAGCTGGTGGGTTCTCACTAATGTTGACGTCTGGGCAGGGCAGGGGCTTTGGGAGCTGGCGACCCAGTTCACGTAGACGTTCAAGACTGTGGGAGTCAAAGCTCATTGAGGAAGTTGGGAGAGGGGCGTTCAGCTGCAATCAAGGCTGTCACGGGTATCGCGACCAGTGATCGGGTTTGTTCCTTCCGCTGCTTGGCAGAGGGTTGTTAGTACATCGCCGCGTAGGGGCACGTTGGTGAAGTCGGCACCTGTAATGCTCACATTTTTAAAGCGAGTATTGATGGCAAAGGCGTCTTCAAGGATTGCATTAGTGAGGTCTGTTCCATTGAATATTGCGGAATCGAGGGTTGATTCTCTTAGGTTGGTATTGCTGAGGTTGGCATCGTCAAGCTTGGCCCCAAAAAGGCTTGCTCCCTCGAGATTGCTTCTAGATAGGTTCGCTCCTCGCAGGTTAGCGAGATTGAAAGTGACTCCTCGGAGATCTTGATTGGAGAAATCTGCATTGATCAGCACCTGCTGGGAATGATTCATGATTGCCCAGCTCGGTTGCAGTGGCATTAGAAAAATGAGTGCAGCAGCGGCCAATGCCAGTAGGTGGGCTCGCATTGGATCAGATATCGAATAAGCAAACCTTAGGTCTGCTGAGATCGGAATGCTGGTTTGTGTGTGGGTGAGTTCGCTGTGCGGCGCTCCTCACGCTATGAGAAATTCTGCCAGTGCTATTTACATTTGTTCCTGAGTCATATATGAGCAAGCCTCGTCGGGTTGATTGCGTAACAGAATGACTCTTTATTATCTGCTAATAGCATTTGGTTTGATTGCAGATTTGACTGAATTGCTAATCCGTTAGCTTGTAATTGATCGACTTGTCTTCCACTCGCTTGCCACTATTGCGAGTATTAGTATAAACAATGAGAAGTAGGCACTTGCTGGAAGCTGGTTGTGTAGGAATATAACGCCTAGAAGTACTCCTACCAATGGAACAAGGTAATTAACGAAGCCTGCAAATGTGGCTCCCGCAATGTCAACGAGGCGTACATATAGGACATAAACTAATCCCCCGGCGAATGCACCTTGGGCAGTCATTGCAATTATTGCATTGCTTTCAAGTGCATGGTGGGTTAAAGGCTGGCCTAGCAAGAGAAGTACAGCCCCTAGCTCAATTGCACCACAGAAAAGTATATCTCTCGCAGTTTTTACTGGAGCACCTATATCTGGCAGGCTTTTGATTAATATAAGGCTAATTGCGAAGCTTAGAGCGGCCGCTAGGATTGCAGCACTTCCTAGCAAGCTATTACTGGTTTCAGCTTGGCTGAGCTGCGGCCAAAGTAGAACGATTACAGCAGCAAAGCCAAGGGCTATGCCAATGAACTTGCCTAGGGTAACTGGCTCACTTCGTATGAAAATAACAACTAGTACAAGCGTGAAGATCGCAACTAGTGACATAAGGATTGCAGCAATTGCACTATTGACATGCTGCTGACCCCACGCAACGAGAAAGAAAGGAAGAGTGGCTTCAAAGAAGCCAACCATTATGATATGACGCCAATAGGAAATCCCTGTATCCGGTTTTTTGTTCGCTTCTGGCAGTATGTATAAGAATCCACTAAGTATAACGAAGCCTATCGCGGCTCTAAGCCAAGAAACAGCTTGAGGAGTGAAGACTTGCAGGGCAAGATCATTCAGTAAGAACTGAGATCCCCAGATTAGAGCAATTGAGAAAAGTAATAAGTATCTAGATCTAAATCCATGGATTTTAGTTGCTTGGCCCATGATGCCCCGTTGTTGTCGTTAATTAATAACAGGAAATTTAGTGTTTTTGACCAGGTATGGAGCTTATTGTTTTGCCTGCTTATAGAACCTTTGTTGCCATGCTCGGGCAGAGTTAGGTGATGGTCTTTTCAGGACATCACGCTCGCAAGCGATTTGCTCAGCACTGGCTCATTGATGCGGATGTGTTGGATCAAATTCTTGATGCGGCTGATGTGCAGCCTGATGATCAAGTTTTGGAAGTAGGTCCAGGACGAGGTTCCCTTACCGAACGCTTGCTTGCGTCTCCGGCCATGGCGGTTCATGCCATCGAGTTGGATAGGGATCTGGTTGCTGGATTGAGCCAGCGTTTTGGCGATCAGCCTCGTTTCACTCTGCTGCAGGGCGATGTGTTGTCGGTCCCGTTGAATTTTCCTGACGGTACTTTTGCAAGCAAGGTTGTCGCCAATATTCCCTACAACATCACTGGACCTTTGCTTGAGCGCTTGGTTGGTCGCTTAGATCGACCTGTTGAAATGCCTTATCAACGGCTTGTACTGCTTGTGCAAAAAGAAGTCGCTGAACGGATTCGAGCACGACCAGGGCAGAGCTGTTTTAGTGCTCTAAGCGTGCGTCTACAGCTACTAGCTCGTTGCAGCAGCGTTTGTCCCGTCCCACCGCGCTGTTTTAAACCATCGCCCAAAGTTCAATCGGAGGTCATCGCTTTAGAGCCTCTTGAACCTGGTCAACGTCTTGAAACCCGCCTAGCTATTCGCGTTGAGGCCTTGCTGCGCCAAGCTTTTTTGGCTAGGCGAAAGATGTTGCGTAACACCCTTGCTGGTTTACGTCCCGCCGCTGAACTGCAAGCCTTAGCAGAGGGTATTGGTATTAGCCTTCAGCAACGTCCTCAGGAACTGTCCCCTGCTCATTGGGTGGAGTTGGCTAAGGGTTTGAATCGGGCCGATGACGTCGGCTATCAGCAATGAGTATCTCCAAGCGATCTGATGCTTCAGGGCATTTCGTTAGCGTCATCGCCCCCGCCAAGATCAATCTGCATCTTGAAGTGCTTGGACTTAGGTCGGATGGCTTTCATGAGCTGGCGATGGTGATGCAGAGCATTGAGCTTGCAGATCAGCTCCAATTCACAAGTACTGCGGATGGCACCATCAGTCTTAGCTGTGATAATTCGAGCCTTAGCACTGCTGGTGACAACCTGATCGTGCGAGCTGCGCAGTTACTGCGTGAGCGCTCGGCTTTCCCTGAACTAGGAGTTGCCATTGATTTGCAGAAACGCATCCCGATTGGAGCTGGTTTGGCGGGTGGCTCCAGTGACGGTGCTGCCACTCTTGTGGGTTTGAATGCCCTCTGGGGACTTGGATTTTCTCAGCAGCAGCTGGAGGATTTTGCAGCTGAGCTGGGCTCTGATATGCCCTTTTGCCTAGCAGGTGGCAGCCAATTGTGTTTTGGTCGTGGTGAACAGTTGGAGCCGCTGCCAGTTCACAAGAATTCCATGGCTGTGGTGTTGGTTAAAGATCCATCGGTGAGTGTCTCTACACCTTGGGCATATGGTCGTTGCCGTGAGCTTTCAGGCAGTCGTTATCTTCAGCAGGAATGCGATTTCGAACAACGTCGTCAGTCGCTTAGGGATGCGCCTTGGCTGAACCCTTTGCGCGCTAATGATCCACCACCTTTGCGCAATGACCTTCAAGAGGTGGTGGCACCAGAGGTGGATGCTGTTCAGGTCTCGCTCAAATTGCTCTCTGATTTACCTGGATCTCTTGCCGTAGCGATGAGTGGATCTGGTCCAAGTTGCTTTGCTCTTTTTGCTGATCTCGCCTCAGCGCAGACTGCGCTGGCTTCTCATAAGCAGGCCCTTACTGCTGCTGGTTTAACTAGCTGGTGTACTGCTTTGCGGGCAGAAGGAGTCACACTGGAGTTATGAGCGATTCCAAAAACAGGTCGTTCGAGACCGCTGATTCACTGTCTTCAGCAACAGCAGATGAAGGTGGTTCTACGACCCCTCGTAAGGGACCGCTGAGTTTTCTCTCCGGGGCGATTACAAGTGGGCTTTTGGCTTGGCTGTGCTTGGCCTTGAGCCAAAAGGTTGTGGTCTATTTCAGTCTTCATTCTCCTAATTACAGCTCGGCGATGGCCCAGAGCATTGCGTCAGGCTTTAAAACACTGGTGATTGGCATGTGTTTCCTTGCCACATTCAGCTTTGCTTTTATTGGTTTTGGCCTAACCCTTGTGTTTATTCGCAGTTTGTTTGCTGGCAAGGAGCCAGATGCTGCCTAGGGTTTAGCTACATGATGTCTGATGTGTGATTAAGGAGTTCCGCTAATGACACCTCACGATCTAGGACAGTTGGTATTGCTGCTTTGCCCGGGGCTGCTGCTTTCGGTGCTGTTGCTTTCAGCATTTGCCGCAGGAGGCTAAGGCTGCTCAGGCTGAGATAGCTTGGCGGTTTCCACCGGCATGGCCGGGATTAAAGCGACAACGTGGCAGGTACGCTTCTTTTCAATGCTCTACGCGAAGCCATCGATGAGGAGATGGCAAGGGATTCGCTTGTTTGTGTGATGGGCGAAGACGTGGGCCAGTACGGCGGCTCCTACAAGGTCACAAAGGACCTCTTCGAGAAATATGGCGAGCTCAGGGTGCTTGATACACCTATTGCCGAGAACAGTTTCACGGGTATGGCAGTGGGGGCTGCAATGACAGGCCTGCGGCCGATCGTGGAGGGCATGAACATGGGGTTTTTGTTGCTTGCCTTTAATCAGATCTCCAACAACATGGGGATGCTTCGCTACACCAGTGGTGGCAATTTCACGATGCCGACGGTTGTTCGCGGACCTGGTGGTGTAGGCCGTCAGCTAGGGGCTGAACACAGTCAACGGCTTGAGGCTTATTTCCATGCTGTGCCTGGGATCAAGATTGTCGCCTGTAGCACGCCAACAAATGCCAAGGGTTTGATGAAGGCAGCTATACGCGATAACAATCCTGTTCTCTTTTTCGAGCATGTTTTGCTCTACAACCTCATTGAGGAGCTGCCTGCTGGCGATTACGTCTGTGCTCTCGATCAAGCTGATCTAGTGCGAGCTGGTAAAGACGTGACGATTCTTACTTATTCGCGCATGCGTCATCACTGTCTTAAGGCTGTTGAGCAATTGGAGGCTGATGGCATCGATGCGGAATTGATCGATTTGATTAGTCTTAAACCCTTTGATATGGAAACAATTGCTCGCTCTATTCGCAAAACCCATCGGGTGATTGTGGTGGAGGAGTGCATGAAGACTGGTGGCATCGCGGCTGAGTTGATCGCACTGATTACTGAGCAGTGTTTTGATGAACTCGATGCTCGCCCTGTAAGACTCTCTAGCCAAGACATTCCAACTCCATATAACGGTAAATTGGAAAATCTCACGATCATTCAGCCCCATCAGATTGTTGAGGCAGCTCAGCAGATAGTACGTAAGGGGCTCTGAATTAATGGCTCGTCAACAAGGCTGGTTTGCGCTCATCCTTGCTCTTGCGATTTCTGCAGGATTTGTATGTGCCATTTCCCCGCTTAATCTGGGTCTTGATCTTCGTGGTGGTAGTCAGCTCAGGCTGGAGGTTCAACCTGCCGGGGAGATTACTCGTGTCAAGTCGGAGCAGCTTGAGGCGGTCAAGGCGGTATTGGATCGAAGGGTTAATGGCTTAGGTGTTGCTGAATCCACCCTTCAGACCATTGGTGATGATCAGTTGGTCTTGCAGTTGCCAGGAGTGCAGGAGACCAGTCGTGCTGCCAAGGTGCTTGGGGAGACGGCCTTGCTTGAGTTCCGAGTTCAGAAACCAGGAATTGAAGAGCAGCTGCGCAACTTACAGCGTCTAAAGCTAAAGGTTGAGAGCATTATCAAGTTGAAGCAAGAGCGAGGGAAGTCGGGAGAGTCTCAAGCTGAAGATGAGACAGATTTCGAGCAACTTGCAGAAGCGCAGAAGGACTTTGGCCTGCAGGGCACTGCTGGTAGTGAACTCGAGCAGCTTGAACAGTTGGAGGAGGAGGTAAGTGTCAAGATTGCTGAGCTGTTTGATCCCACGTCTTTAACGGGTAAGGATTTGGTCACAGCTGGGCGGCAGCAGAAGAACGTATCTGAAAGTTGGGAGGTCACACTTAACTTCAATCGAGATGGAGCAGATAAGTTTGCCGATCTGACTAAATCGATAGCTGGTACAAGACGTCAGCTTGGCATCGTTCTCGATGGAAGGTCTATTAGTGAGGCGATCGTCTCCGAGGATTACAAACCCGCAGGCATTACTGGCGGTGGAGCAACGATTAGCGGCGATTTCAGTGCAGAAGAAGCTAGAGATCTAGAAGTCCAGTTACGGGGAGGTTCGCTGCCATTACCGGTGGAGATCATTGAGGTGCAAACCATTGGTCCCACTCTTGGTGCTGAAAATATTCGTCGTAGTTTGATCGCTGCGCTTTCCGGTCTGGCATTGGTGGCCATCTTCATGGTGATCGTCTATCGCTTACCAGGCGTTGTTGCAGTGATGGCCTTGAGTCTTTATGCACTGTTCAACTTTGCTGTTTATGCCGGGATCGGCGTAACTTTGACCCTGCCTGGGATTGCTGGCTTCATCCTCAGTATTGGTATGGCGGTAGATGCCAACGTGCTGATCTTTGAGCGTGTTAAGGATGAATTGCGACGTGGCAATACTCTGGTTCGCTCTATAGAGAAGGGATTCTCAGAAGCGCTGTCTTCGATTGTTGATGGTCATCTCACCACTTTGATCAGCTGTGCAGCACTCTTTTTTCTTGGTACGGGATTGGTCAAAGGTTTTGCCGCCACCCTTGGTATTGGTGTAGTGCTGAGCCTGTTTACGGCGCTTAGCTGCACTCGCACACTGCTTCGTTTCTTGATGGGGTATCAGGCTTTGAGGCGTCCTACTAACTTTTTACCTGCCAAGCAGTTGCCTTCTTCTTTCGCCTGATCTATGGCAGTTTCATCGTCTTTAGGGTCCTCTGAGCGCCCACTTCGATTTCAACTTTGTCGTCAGCGACGTCGGGTTTGGGGAATCTCGGCTGTTGTTGTGGTGCTCAGTCTTGTCGGACTGATCCTTTGCATGCGAGATCCCTCGATTGGAGCGCCTCTTCGGCCTGGACTTGATTTCACTGGTGGAACTCAGATTCAGTTAGAGCGCAGTTGTACCAAGACCTGTCAGCAGCTAAATACCACCAATGTGGCTGAGGCGTTGGCAGGGCTGGATTTACCAGTTAGCAACAACGAGGCTGCTCCAAATCTCTCTAGAGCCAGGGTTCAATTTCAGACTGATTCTCTTGATCAAAGCCAGAATCTTGTATTGAGATTGCCGTTTCTCTCTGCCGCTCAAGGGCAGGCTGTGATCGATGCGATGGTTCCTGTAGCCGGACCATTCCAAAGTGGTGGTCAGTCGGTAGACACCATTGGCCCCAGCTTGGGAGGTCAATTGCTGCGCAGCAGCTTGATATCTCTGTTGGCCGCGTTCACTGGGATAGCTATCTACATCAGCTTTCGCTATGACCGTCGCTATGCCTTGCTGGCTCTTGTAGCCCTTGCCCATGACGTGATCATTGTTTGCGGAGTATTTGCTTGGTTGGGTTTGCTGCTTTCGCTTGAGGTAGACAGCCTTTTTGCTGTAGCTCTGCTCACAATTGCTGGCTATTCGGTTAATGACACTGTGGTGGTGTTTGATCGCATTCGTGAGCGCAGTCGTGAGGATTCCGCCTTGCCACTAACAGAACAGGTTGATCGGGCTGTTTCAGCAACTCTCACAAGAACCCTCTACACCAGTGGCACCACTTTGCTGCCTCTGCTGGCCTTGATTCTCTTTGGTGGGACAACGCTTTATTGGTTTGCTGTAGCGCTTGCTCTTGGGGTAATAGTTGGCAGCTGGTCGAGCATTGCCCTGGCCCCTTCATTGCTGAGCCTCTGGCAAGGAGATTCTCCTGTTGCTAAACCTTTGCAAACCACTCCAATCACTCCTCCTCCGCTTCCTCCGACTGAGGGGGGGGTGAGTTCTGATGGCTGAAACGGCACGTTCTCGTGGCCTTTCTGGTGATCGGTGGTTGCCCGTAATTATTTTGGCCCTATCCCTTTGGGATTTGCATACCGAGATTCGCTTGCTGTTTGAGCATTTCACATTTACGCAGTTGATTTTTACTATTCGCTATCACCCCTTGGCTGTAATCATGTTGTTTTGTAGTCCTTCTCTTTGGCGACGTTATGGGGCTTCTCGGCGCATCTCAGAGGATTGAACTGGGGTAAATGGCTGATCCTTGGGTTGGCAAGATGTGAACTGCGTGCTTTTCGCTAATTGGCTAATTACGCCATCAACGGAAAGACTCATGCTTGTGATCGCTTGCTTGTAGGGATACACCCTCGATGATGATATTTTCCCTCTATTTAACGACCAATGCAGTGAGTCGGATCACTGCTTCCTGTGATCTTGCTCACAGGTTTTCAAGCCCTTGGATGCTACAAGCCCATGAATTGCTGTTTGCAAGAGATATTGCTACTTCCGTTTAGAGGCTTTCTCTGGTCCCTTTTTGGACGTTTGGCGGATCTTTATACGGCTTTGATTTCAATTTCGGCTTCAGGTCATGCCCATCGATCCATGATCTGCTTAACAACAACTTGCTCCATACCCACTTGCAAAACCACTACAAGGGGTAGGGCAAGTAATACGCCTGGTAAACCGAGTAAGGCGCCCAAGCTCAGTTGAGCCATTAATGCAACGGTCGGCAAGAGATTTACTGTGCGACTCAGTAACAGAGGGGTAAGTACGAAGGCCTCGAGGTTCTGCAAAATCAGCCGCAGCACTAATACCTGCAGCATCAGCACAGGAGAGGTAAGCAGGGCGAGGGAAAGCGGTAACAGTGTGGCAGCTGTTGGACCAATGGTGGGAACGAAGGTAAGTAGGCCACATAACAAGGCACTTAATAAGGCCAGAGGGACCTTGAGCAGCGCCAGCCCTGCCCAGGTGAGCACAAACACAGTGCTTGCAGAGATTGTCATGCCAGTAAGCCAGCCACCAAGGGCCATTCGGCATTTATTCAGCAGCTCATCCATCGCCTGTCTCGCAGGACGTGGTGTCACAGCAATCACCATTTGGCGGTGAGAGCCGGGATCTAAGGCCAGTAACACTGCCAGCAGACTCATCAAAAGCAACTGAATCAAGCTGTTGGCGGCTCCGCCGGCAAAGCCCAGCAATTGAGAGCCCAAAGGCTGAATACGTTCCCAGCTGAATTGTTGTGTAAAGGACTCTTCCAGATTGATTAGACGTGGATTGCTAGAGAGCATTGACTTCAGCTTCTCAATCACAGTTGGCACGAGATTGCCCAGCTCCTGCACCTGGGTGATTAACTCCGGCACAAGTAGTTGGAAAACCACTCCACCGACAATCAGCAGCACTAACAGCACTACTGCAAGTGAAAGGGGGCGAGGCAATGAGGTTCGTTTCTGCAGCTTCTCGATCAGCACATCAAGCGCTACTGCCAATACCACTGCCCCGAAGAGCACTAGCAGCACCCAGCGCAATTGCCATGTGAGCAGCGCCAGCATCACCAGGGTGAGGGCGACTAACAGAGTGCGGGCATTCATTGAGCTAGCCGCTGCTTTTTCCAGGGATCAAGCAGATCGTGGATGATCACTTCGCGGATAAGAACTTGGATTACTACAGCTAGTGGCAGCGCTAGTAGTAGGCCGAGAGGGCCAAAAACCACTGTGAATACAAACTGAGCAGTGAGGGTGAGCCCTGGCAGTAATTTCACCTGATGCTGCATGACCGATGGCGTGATTACGTAACTTTCCAGGTTTTGAATCACTACGTAGAGCCCAAGTACAGCAACGGCTTTCCATGGGGCATCAAGTAGTGCTACCGACATCGGAAAGATGGTGCTCAAGGTTGGACCCACATTTGGGATCACATTGAGTAGACCGGCCAGCAGGGCATTGGCCATCACAAGCTTTACCCCGAGCAGGGAAAGCCCGATTCCAGCAAGCAGTGCTACGCAAAAGCAACTGACTAGTACGCCCACCATCCAGCTGCTCAGAGCCTCCCCGCATTGGCTAAGGATTGAGCGGGCCCGCCGTCTATAAAACGAAGGCAATAACAAGATGGCTACTTCTCGGTATGCCATTGGTTGTATTGCAATCATCAGACTCATGGCCAACACAAAAAGAAGTTGCACCAAGCCACTGCCGAGGTTGCCAGCAAATCCAAGAAGTTTTTGAAGCCCTTCACTTAGCCCTGAGGCCAAGCCAGAACCATCTTGTAAGGGGTTGAATCCATTGGAAAATAGTTGTTTTTCCCACTCACCTTTGTTGTTGTCAACTCCATAAACCATTTCAGAGGTTTGGTTGATGGCGCCGATAGCCAGCTTCCAGAGTTCCTTAGCTGCTGCGGGAAGTTGTAATAGCAGCTGGTGGAACTGTTCGGTAAATGGGGGCACCACAATGGCCATTGCGGCACTCACGACTACAGCAAGCCCTATCAAGCAGATCAATAGGGCTAAAGAGCGTGGCATCGATTTCTTTGAGCGCAGCTCGCCCACAAGGGTGCACAGAGCCATGGCTAGAACAATGCCTGCAAAGAGGTTGATCAGTACCTCTCTAAGGTTCCAGAGCAGCACACCCGCGGCTACTAGTGCTGCTAGAGCCAGCCATTGGGAGAATTTCACCCGCTCTTTAGCTTCAGTCTGTACATTCTCGCGTTAGTTCCCCGAGTAGCCCATCCCGTGGCAATTGGCATAGCGTTTAGCAAAGCGCATGAAGCGCTCAAAATCCTCTTCTGATTTCCAGACATAAATAGCTTCAAGTGCGCTTGGTTGGCCGTTTACAAAACGAGCATTCACCTCGCGAGTAGAGATTTCACCTTCTTCATCGATCATGAGCATGCCGGTGATACTTGCCCAAGTTTCTGGGGCCATAATTTCGGGCTGCTCAAAGACGAAAAGAGCCCTACCGGTGCGACCGTCATTGCTGCGTGTTAGTCGGATATCAGGAATGATCGGTTCATCTATGCCGCGCGTGAACTGGATTGCCGCAGCTTTGTTCGCTTGAGCCATGGATCGCTGCGACAAAAAGTAAATCTTACGTGGACCGGATACCCAGCCGTGGCTAAGTACCTGGCCTCACAAGCTGTTGGTCAATTAGGAGCTCCGCGGCCTTGGCTACTTTGAGTCCGGAAAGATCCACGCTATGCCTTTGCGGGGCCCTTGAGAGTTCATGGTCATAGCAGCGGTCGTAATAATCCAGCATGGCGCGACAGGCATGGTCCCAGTCCTCAATGCTTATTGCTTCTAAGGCCTCTCGTGTGCGTTGTGGGCCTAAACGGCGGCTGATGCGTTCGGTGGCTTCTTTAAGAGCCTCACTTCCATGCTGGCTATAAACATCAACAAGTTGATCCACCCGTTCTTTAAGTGACCTGCTGATCTCCAGCACTGGTGCTATTTGCATCTGTTGGAAAAGAGCTCGGGGGATTCTGCAGCGACCTACTTGTGAACTTTCTGCTTCTAGCCAGATTTCTGAATTAGT
This sequence comes from uncultured cyanobacterium, assembly GCA_913047395.1. Lineage (GTDB taxonomy): Bacteria > Cyanobacteriota > Cyanobacteriia > PCC-6307 > Cyanobiaceae > Prochlorococcus. The sequence goes on along the minus strand of CAJWUF010000001.1, from coordinate 113,274 downwards.
AGTGGATTGGCAGCGTTGTAGAGCTTCAGCAAGCTGGTTTTCGTAGTGTTCGCTGCTTGGTTGTGGCGGTAAGCCCAGCCCCCCGAAGCTGCTACCTCGATGGTTAGCTAGACCTTCAAGATTGACTACTGCAACCCCTCGCTTCTCCAGGGCGATAAGTAGATCAGTCTTGCCTGTACCTGTGCGTCCTCCTAGTAGTCGCAGGGGCCAGGGTTTCTCAAATTGTTGCAGCACCCAGCGCCGATAGCTTTTGTATCCACCCTCTAAAAGCACAGGCTTTAGATCAAGCAGATCTGCCAGCCAGGCAATGCTTGCAGAGCGCATGCCACCACGCCAACAGTAAATCCGTAGATCAGCTGCAGAGGCATCTTGTGATTCTGTTGTTGCCTTTTTCCTGAGTCCCTCCAGGGTGTCAGCCAGTGTTGTTAGCTTTGGACCTGTGATCTCTAGTCCCAACCTGATTGCTTGGTGACGACCCTTTTGCTTGTAAGTAGTGCCGACTGCAGCCCGTTGATCATCGCTGAATAGGGCAAGGTTGATTGCGCCTGGCCAGTGGCCCTTGCTGAATTCACTAGGACTACGCACGTCCACGATGGGCCCAGTGGCCTGACGGAATCTTTCTATCGAGTAAGTAGTTGGGGTACCCATTCCTGACATAGTGGGCCAGCGCCGAGCCAGAAGAGCCGGTTTAGATTCATGCTCTCCGGTCCCTCCCCTGCTACCAACCTCAGTGTTGAACAACTGCTTGAGCGATTCAGTAGTGGTTCATCGCGTCAGCGACTGAGCCTTATTAAGCCTGTGGAAGAACGGGCAGAAGAGCTTGCTGCGCTTGGAAGTGCTGTCCTTGCCTCTTTTGACCCGGAAGGAGACGACTGGGCTGCAGGTTGGATATTGCAAGTGCTTCAGCGGCATCAGCCGCAGGCAGTGACTAGTTTGCTCAGTAGCGATTCCAGTGGTTGGTTTGCGACTCCTTCTGCTGTGGGTATTGACTATGGCGCTTTGCAGAGTGATCTCCTAGAAGAGCGCTTAGAGGAGGCTGATCGCTTTACCAGTGCAACGCTGCGCAAGCTTGCAGGACCTGGAGCTGAACAGCGTGGTTACGTTTATTTCAGCGAGGTGGCTTCGATCGATGGCCTTGATTTGGTTACCTTGGATCGCCTTTGGACTGCTTATTCCCAGGGAAGGTTTGGCTTTACAGCTCAGGCTCGCTTATTAAATGCTCTAGATGGTCGTTATCACAGCCTCTGGTCTCGTATCGGCTGGAAAAAAGAGGGGACTTGGACGCGCTATCCAGGATCCTTTACCTGGTCTCTTTTGGCCCCTGAGGGGCACATGCCTTTAATTAATCAGCTGCGGGGTGTCCGCTTGATGGATGCGGTTCTCAATCATCCATCACTTGTTGCACGCCGTTAGTTGAGGTTCTCCTGCTGAATTCAATGGCGTTGAACGCGCGAAAGGTTATGTTCAAAGCAGGTCTAAGCAGTCTTGATGCCTTCCTGGTCATTGACAGCTGCAAGAAATCTTTTTGGCGAAAGCCCGTTAGGGGTTGCACCACAGTTTCGTTGGGCCGATTTCACCCTTCCTTCTACCTTGCAGCTAACTCCGTTGTTGGAGATATTGCTTGAGCCCGTTGATTGTCAGGACACCTGCCATCGCCTTCAGTTAGGGCTTCAGGAGGCCTTAGTCAATGCAGTGCAACATGGCAATGCCGGAGATCCATGCAAATCGCTTAGGGTTCGTCGAATTTTTACGCCTAACTGGATGATCTGGCAGATCCAGGATGAAGGGATCGGTGTGCCGAACAAAGCTCGAGTTGGCTGTCTTCCAGCCCATTTGGAGGCAAATAGTGGTCGTGGATTATTTCTGATCCATCAATGTTTTGATGATGTGCGTTGGAGTCGTCGCGGCAATCGTTTACAACTTGCTTGCCGTCGTTCCAAGGCGATCAATGCCGTTGATAGCAAATCAAGTTGACGGCATTTAATTATTTTGCTGACCATAATCAATGCAGAATATTAGATTATTCTTGTAGCTTAATTATGCGACAGGCTGAATAGATAGCCTATTGAGCCTGTCATGTGAAGCAACTGTAAATCTAATGAGGCTTATGCAAAAGGTATTGTTGTTGTTGATAGTGTGGTTTCAGCAAGTTCAAAGTGCCAGCCATCAGTCCAAGACGTTTCAAGTAAATCAGCACTTGCACCTATCATGTTTTTGATAACGAGATCTGCCCCATTTGGGTCAAATTCAAAGGTGGCCGGCATTTTATAATCAGCATTGATACTTGCGACAGTAATTCCTACATGAAATGGTCTCGGAAGAGGAAGCGTTGCGCCTATTCCAAGCGAAGCACTGACATTTGGTATCAAACCGGCATCGAAGGTTAGACCTGTTATCGGATCAGTTGTCTCAACTCGGAATACTGCTCTTTCTCATCTATACTATAACGATCTTGAAGGGTTGTTTAGGTGTTGTATTGGCGATTAGTTAAAGCGCATGCATTCTTTATGTTGTGAGTTGGCTGATTGGACCACCTTTGTTACTTGATCAGCATTTACAGTTTTAATTGCACCTGTATCGATACATGCCACCTGGAAGAGGGACGGCTCAGCTCCTCTAGCTCCAGAAACAATGTGAATAATTTCTCCCATCCACCAGTTCTCTTGAGTATGCCCTTGGTTTTCTTCAACGATCACCACATCTCCACTGGCAACAGTAAGGAAGATTGACTCTTCAGTTAAAAGATCTGGGCTTGCTGCTGCTGTCTTAGAGATAGCGCCCACCTCGCCTCCTCTGGTACACCCGTTCTAACCGGCAATGGAGGATCTGTCTGTTTTTGTGCTTGGGGTCTTCTCGATCGCTACAGGGAGCCAATAGCCAGATCAGGAATTAGATAAGGCGCGTTTGAAGCTGTAGTAGTGCAGTAGAGCCAATGCTTCAAGCGCCTTAGTTGTTGCCCAAGTGTTTATTTTCTACCGCAGCCTGGTGCTTTTAGTTCTCGTCTGATCCAGCGCAGGCCCTGATCGGTAAGGGCCTCAACATCGCTGCGCTTTCCCCCTTGAAGAAGTTGCACTAAGGCTGCAGCCAAGAGTTCTGCAGCGCGGTGATCGGCATCTCCTTTTAGTTGATGCCAGTTTTGATCATTGATGCTCAGCTGAGCATGAAGCTCTTTGGCTTGACGCTGGGCTTCAAGCGGCCATTCAGGTTGTTTGCTTTCCATCGTTATCTGCGGATCACTTGGTCTATTTTGCTTGAGTTAATTCAAGCCATCTAAATGGCGAGAAAGCCACGCCAGATTCCGCTTCGCTGGTTGCATGGAGTATCCAGGTTGATGCTTCAAGGGCAGCGTCAGGAGCGATCTGCAAGCTTTTCTCAGTCTTTGCATGCTCGGCGGAGCAGGCAAAGGCAGCATTTGGCGCGTCAGATTATGGAAATGCCATTAGAGGGGTGGTTGCGGCCACAGCCGTCTGGGGAATGGCTGTGGCGGGCATTGCGTTGGGGTGGACCAGCACTTGCTCTTGGTTGGTGGCTCAGTCAGCGCTGACTCCTGGCGTGGGATTGGATTTAGACTCCTATTGGAACTTCCTGCTTCACCACAACTAGGGATGTTGGGCTATCAGGAATGGCTTGCTCTAGTGGAGGTAGTGGCATTTCAGCTGGTTGTGGAATTCCTTGGCCGCGAATCCAAGCATTGTGCAGGCTGCGTCGTCGCTGATCCTCTGCAAGTACGAGCCGATCTGCCGCTGTACGTGGGCTTTCATTGGCTAGCAATGGTGTATGTAGACAGATACCAAAACCATGAGCCTCAATTTGCACTTTGCCTTCCATAAAAACAATTTGGAAGGTCCAACCCTCTAACCACCGCAACCGGAAGGGATTGCTCATGATGACCCTTCAGAGAAGAAATGCACGGAGTTAGGCACCGAATGTGCGCAAATTATGTGTTAAACACCCATAGGTATGAGAGCGTGTCAGGGAATCCGTTTAAGTTTCGTCGCTGAGTGGTTTACTACCTGTCCAAACTCTTGTCATGAAGTGAGATTCTGCCATTACACCCTCAAAGCCGATGTTCTTTAGTCGCTCATCAATATTGTCGGTGATGTAATCGCGGTAGTAAGGCTCATGGAATATTCGCCGGAAGTTTTCCATCGCTGTACTGAATTGTGGTGAGTCATCAATCTGTATGGAATCGGCCAGTACAAGAACTCCTCCTGGCTCAAGTACGCGCCAGCATTCGTTAAGAACGTTCTGACGCGCGGAGCTCGGCAATTCGTGAAGCAGAAAAACGCAAGTGACAGCTTGCATGCTGCCATTGGCAAATGGCAGCTTTTCGGCATTGCCGCGCACCAGTTGGGCTAGTTCTCCTGGGCGGCGGTTGAGAGAGCGAGCGGCCTGTCTTAGGTAGGCAGCCGAGAGATCTAAGCCCAGCAGTTCTACTTTGGGTAGAGCGCTGCGGATTTGCTGCAGGGTACGGCCTGTACCAGTTGCCACATCCAGCACCCGAAGATTGGAGGGATTGCGGAGTTGGAAACGTTTCAGCCCTCGCTTGAGAGGTGCTAAAACCCTTCTGCGCATGGCATCTGCTGTGCCATTGAAGAGGATCTCAACTTGCAGGTCATAGAGCTCAGCGGAATGGTCGCTCAAGTAGCCATCGGTTTGATGATGAAAGTTTTGTAGGTAGTAATCGGGATAGATCTCTGGATCAACTTCATTTGGTAAATCGTGGATGTTGTGGGCCCGGCGCCGCTGCCAGGTTGAGGGAAGATCTAGCCAGACAAATGGGTATCGCTGTGCCCATTCCAGCCAAGGGGCATCGAAGAGTTGCGTTTTTGGGTAAATGCCTTGCTCGGCTTCTTGCCAGTCGATTTGCTCGAGATCAGTCATTGAGCGGCGCAGCTCCTTGAGCATTTCTGCTGGAACCTTTTCAATGCTGGGCATGGCTCCAGGGGCCAGCAGTTCCATCAGCTTTGTGCTCACTTCTTTGTGGGCCAGGCCCGCCAGAGTCTTGCTCTGTTGAAGGGTCTGGTAAGCGAGCTTGGTAAGGCTTGGCGGCGCCATGGACCTGGACGAGTTGTTTTCTATTTCAGCGGATTGTTCGCTGCCTTGCGGCCTACTGCTGACATAACTTTTAAGTATTGAGCAAGCATTGCGTAGCAACAGCTACAGAATGCTTGCTATGAAATTCACGGAGATGACCAATGATTTATGCCTTGTTGGCTGATTTATTGCTGCGCGATTGAGTGCAGCAGCTTCCTTTTGCAGCAGGGGCGCTCAGTAGTCGCTGTAGGACGACAGTAAAATTTTGGCTTGGTCTGAGTGTTGCGCCCATGAGCAGCATCTGCATGACAGTGGTATGACTCAGTCACATCAGTAGTAAGCATTAATTGCTTGATCAGATGTTGCCATTTGTCTTGGGTTTATTTAGTGCTGGATGTTTTGGAATAGGTCTCCTTGAATTGAGTCACACCATTGGATATTGCTGACAGTTCTTTGGGCCGTTTGGGGATTGCTTTGTGTAAGTCGTTTTTGGATTTTGTGCCCACTCGTTCTTGCGTATTGCTGGGAAGTTGACTGAGCTGATGCATAAGCCCATTCCTCGGCTCTGAAGGTGGCATATGGAGAGGAGACAAGCGCCATAGATCTGATGCAGTACACACGTACTAGCAGGGGTTGGTTAGTGCTGTCAACCCTTTGGATGCTTTGGCTTTAAATTGATCCGGCAGCGTTGCAGCATCGTTCTTGGATTAGCCGAGATGTAATTGCTGAATTGATAGAGGCCAAGCAGCAAGCTTCTTGACAAAGAAAAACCCCTCACGGACAGGCCTGCGTTAGAGGTCTTGAACGTGTGGGGTGAAAACAAATTATTTGGCTAGCTGGGTCTGGCTGAGCCAGCTAGCGAAGATGTTTTTGTGGACAAATTTTATATTTGCCCAATGCCATCTAATTGATGAGCGCTTTGGATCAAGCGTCGTAGTACATGGTGAACTCATGGGGGTGTGGCCGCTGACGCAGTTGCTGCACTTCTTCGTACTTGATCTCAATCCAGTTATTGATGAAGTCTTCAGTAAAGACTCCGCCTTCCATCAAGTAGTTCTTGTCAGCATTTAGGGCTTCTAGAGCACCATTAAGTGATGCAGGCACCGTGGCGATACTGGCAAGTCGTTCTGCTGGTAGTTCAAACAAGTCCTCATCGAATCCTTCGCCTGGGTCAATCTGATTTTTGATGCCGTCGATGCCCGCCATCATCATTGCGCTGAAAGCTAGATAAGGATTTGCTAGGGCATCTCCTGGTCGGAATTCCAGACGCTTTGCTTTAGGGCTCGGGCCAGTGAGTGGGATGCGAACCGCTGCAGATCTGTTGCCCTGTGAATAAACCAGGTTTACAGGTGCTTCGAAGCCTGGGACAAGACGCTTATAGCTGTTGGTCGTGGGGTTGGTGAAGGCCAGGAAGGACGGTGCGTGCTTAAGGATGCCGCCGATGTACCAGCGTGCTGTTTGAGACAGGTTTGCGTAGGTACCTTCCCCGAAAAATAGCGGCTGGCCTCCTTTCCAGAGGCTTTGGTGTACATGCATGCCTGTGCCGTTGTCGTTGAACACTGGCTTGGGCATGAATGTTGCCGTTTTGCCGTATTTACGGGCCACATTCCTGACGATGTACTTGTAAATCATCACGTTGTCCGCAGCTTCAATCAGCTCAGCGAACTTCATACCCAGTTCATGTTGGCCGGCACCGGCTACTTCATGGTGGTGCTTCTCGGTTGGGATACCCAGCTGTCCCATTAACAGCAGCATTTCAGAGCGAATGTCCTGGGCCGTGTCGTTAGGGGGGACCGGAAAGTAGCCCTCTTTTAACTGGATCTTGTAGGCAAGGTTGCCGCCTTCTTCGATGCGGCCGCTGTTCCAGGGAGCTTCAATCGTGTCAACGCTGTAGAAGCAGCCACCTTCCCCTGAGTTGTAGCGAACGTCGTCAAAGAGGAAGAACTCTGGCTCAGGGCCGAAAAAGGCGGTATCCGCAAGGCCGGTTCCAGATAAATAGACGAGGGCCTTTTGGGCAAGGGCCCGAGGGCATCGCTCATAAGGTTCACCGCTGCGGGGTTCTTGAATCGAACAGATCAGGCTGAGGGTTTTGTGTCGATAGAAGGGGTCGATCCAGGCTGTGCTGGCGTCGGGCACCATGGCCATATCAGATTCGTTGATGGCCTTCCATCCACGGATGGATGATCCATCGAAGGCCAAGCCCTCATCGAAGGCTTCCTCGTCAATCAAGTCAGAACACACGGTGAGGTGCTGCCACTTGCCGTGCAGATCAGTGAACTTCAGGTCAATAAGTTCAATGCCTTCGTCCTTGATTTGACGGAGGACGTCTTGGGGTGATTTGCCCATGGCGAAGATAAGGCCGAGCCGGCGGTAAGGAAGCGACCTTAATGAGTCGCATGACCTTATTTTTGTAGCAACAGGCACCTCTTCTGTCTTAACGCTGGCTTGCCTGTGCGTTGATTCCGTAACGGTTCCTTTTATTTCGATCTGGTCTTTTGCTCGAGATCTTTTTGTAGAGATCGCTGCTAGGGATATTTGAGATTATGCAAAGTCCAGGCGCTCTCGAGCTGCGATGCCTTGAAATGGCTTGTTGCTATGACCGTTTTGTTGTGAGCTCGATCGATTTGAGATTAAGCATATGTAGGGCTCTTTCAGCCAATCGGATGGCAAATCAGCCTTTTGACTCTGAACACTCCTGAAGCTGCATAGATCATCGATAAGTGAGTCAGGGGCAGGTTTGCGGGCAATCTTGAGCATCATCAGCTCGCTCTGGCCAGCTTCAGCAGCTACTTGCTGATTTGTCCCGTATTTAGGTGTGGTCATTTCACTCTGCGTTGATTGGGCGCATTGGTTGCCGTTGCAATCCCTCAAAAAACTCCCGGGCTAGAAGGTTGAATGCTTAGGCTCACAACAATTGAACTAACCAAGGGCCTTGGCGACGACGCAAACCCTTCCCCAGGTTGACCAATCTCATAAAACAGCTCTTGAACCGATTTCAACTCCGGAGCGTCTTTTATTTGGACCTGGCCCCTCTAATGCTGATCCAAAGGTGCTTCAGGCGCTTGCGCGTTCTCCGATTGGCCACCTTGATCCTCTCTATATCGAATTAATGGCTGAGGTGCAGGAGCTTCTCCGCTACACCTGGCAGACCGATAACCGTCTCACCTTGCCGATGAGTGGCACTGGAAGTGCCGCCATGGAGGCGACCTTGGCAAATACCATTGAACCTGGTGACACGGTTTTGGTTGGGGTTAAAGGTTATTTCGGTAATCGCCTTGCCGAAATGGCTGGTCGTTATCGAGCCAATGTTCAGTTGATCGAGAAACCATGGGGGGAAGCATTTTCCCTGCCAGAAATTGAGGCGGCTCTAATTGAGCATCGACCAGCAATTCTGGCTCTCGTGCACGCTGAAACCTCTACAGGTGTTTGTCAGCCAATGGATGGCATTGGTGATCTTTGCCGTAAACACAATTGCCTTCTGGTTCTTGATACGGTCACTTCCCTTGGTGCGGTGCCGGTCCTTCTTGATACATGGAAGGTTGATTTGTCTTATAGCTGCAGCCAGAAGGGACTCAGCTGCCCCCCTGGCCTTAGCCCTTTCACCATGGGCCCACGTGCAGAGGAGAAGCTGGCGGCACGTAATAGCAAGGTGCCCAATTGGTACCTAGACGTGTCGCTGCTTAATCAGTATTGGGGAAGTGACAGGGTTTATCACCACACTGCTCCTGTGAATATGAACTTTGGGATGCGGGAAGCACTGCGGCTACTTGCAGAAGAGGGCCTTGAAAAGGCTTGGGATCGCCATCGTTCTAATGCAGAAGTGTTCTGGGCTGGGCTTGAGCGCCTTGGCTTGGTACTGCATGTGCCTGAGCACTTGCGCTTACCCACACTCACAACGGTTCGCATTCCTGATGGATTAGATGGCAATGCCTTCCGCCTTTATTTGTTAAATGATCACGGCATCGAGATCGGCGGCGGTCTGGGCAGCTTGGCTGGCAAGATCTGGAGAATTGGTTTGATGGGATACAACTCCACGCCAGAAAACGTTGAGCGGTTGCTCAATCTTTTTGAGGCGGAGTTGCCGCGTTTTCGTGAGAACGTTTCCTTCGCTGCTTGAACCACGCTTCTAGTTGCTGCCGCGCTTCGTCTTCCATTACTCCACCTTGGATAAGCATTTGATGATGCGCACTTGGGTGATTAGCCAGATTTATGGTGCTTCCAAGCCCCCCTCGCTTTGGGTCGCGGGCCGCAAAGATCACCTGCCCCATTCGTGCTTGTGTTAGTGCTGCCGCGCACATCGGGCAGGGCTCCAGTGTGACAATCAAGGTGCAGTCATTAAATCGCCAATCGCCTCTTAGCCAGGCAGCCTGCCTAAGCGCGATCAGTTCTGCATGGCCTAATGGATCGCGCACTCGTTGCCTTTGATTATTGCCATGGCCAATACAACGGCCATTTGCATCGATTACTACAGCGCTTACTGGCACTTCTCCAAGACTGCCTACAAGTTCGGCTCGTATCAGTAGCCGCGTCATCCAACGACGGCTTTCAATATCGGTCAGTTCAAGAGGTTTTGCTAACGGCACCGCGAGGTTGCAGGCAGTAATCGAACAATGCCATTAGGAGGGAGAATAGAACCTGCATTGCGAGCTCTCTTGGCTGGCACTCCCCAGATAAGGCCGGCTGAGTCATTGGCGCCCTTTGCTAAGCCTGATTGTTTCGATCCGCAGTTTCAGGCTTTTCTTGAGCAGGTCAGTGCTCGACTTTGCACGTGGTTTGCAACAGCAAGTAATCGAGGCCCCCTGCCAGCGCTGAGTGCGTTGCCTGATGTGGCACCAACTACGCATGGTCTTTCTGTTGATGCTCTTTTGGAGGATTTGCAGTTAGTGATGGAAGGGGCTTATCAGCCTTCTCATCCCGGGGCTTTGGCTCACCTTGATCCACCACCACTTACAGCATCCATCGCTGCTGAACTGATTTGTGCAGGTCTCAATAACAATCTTTTAGCAGAAGAACTCTCACCTAGTCTTTCGCTTCTCGAGCGACAGATGTGTCGCTGGTTTGCTGATCGCCTTGGCCTGCCAGTTACCGCTGGTGGTGTCGCAGCCAGTGGTGGCAGTCTCAGCAACCTTATGGCGATGGTGGTGGCTCGCCAGCAGGCAGATCTTCAGCATGACCCCAGGGCAGTGGTCCTAGTCAGTGTTGATGCCCATGTGTCATTGGCTAAGGCTGTTCGGGTGATGGGCCTAGCCGCCGATGCTCTACAGATGGTGCCTGTTGATCATGATGGACGCATTGAGCTTGATGCACTGGAGCATCGGCTGAAGGCTCTAAAAGCAGAAGGACGGCCATGCTTTGCAGTTGTTGCTACTGCTGGCACGACCGTTTGTGGTGCTGTTGACCCTTTAGGGCCAATTGCAGACCTTTGTGCTCGCGAGAGGGTCTGGCTTCATGTTGATGCCGCCATAGGTGGGGTTTTTGCTCTAGCAGCAACCACCGCTTCAGTGGTTGAAGGAATAGATCAGGCCGATTCGATCACAGTGAATCCCCAGAAGGTGCTTGGGATTACCAAGACATCATCTTTGCTGTTGGTTGCCAATCAAGGTCATCTTGCAGCTGCCTTCTCAACTGGTTTGCCTTATATGGAGCCTGCCTGGGGAGATGCTCACGGAAGTGAAATGGGCCTTCAAGGAACTCGGCCTGCAGAGGTGCTCAAACTTTGGTTCGGCTTGCGGCAGCTCGGGGAGCTAGGGATTAAGGGTTTATTGGAGGGTGCTCTGCAACGTCGTTCTTATTTGCAGCATCAACTCGATGCATCCCAATTCTTGATTCTGAGCGGACCAATGCACCTGATTGCCTGCACCCCCAGGAATGCAGATGCAAGTCAAACGGCAGCATGGTCTGTAGCGACTCGTCAGCGCCTGCTAGAACAACAGCTAATGGTGTCTAGACCATTACATCAGGGTCGTTATTTCCTAAAGGTGGTACTGGGTAATCCCCATACGCAATCCACGCATCTTGATCAACTGGCAACACTCTTGAATCAATCTTTACTGGATTTGAGTTAATGGCTTCATCACCATCGCGAGGTCGTTGGGTCGCGATTGTTACTGCTGCTTTGTCGGTACTGATCGGTTTGTTCTACCTGGTCTTGATTACGGTTTTGGATGCTCGCGGCCCGATGCGTCCACCTCCCCTCGAGGCCCTGGGCGAGGCGGGAGTTGTTGCCGCTTTTCCTGCTGAAGAGGTTCCACCACCCTTCGCAGGGCTGTAGCAAGAAAACGCTCCAGCGACGAATCTCGTCGGTTGAGGTCGTAGTGACGCTGCACTACTTCCTGCATACCGCCATCTCCCCAATCTTGATCCTGCTGAAAGTAGGTAATGAAGCTTGCTCCTGCTACGCGTGTGAGCCAGGCAGCAGCAACTCCTTGCACTGCACGGCCAACAAGCAGGGTCGGTAGGTTGACACTCAGCGCTGTACCGATGAGTGCTACCCCACCTTTGACGATGCCGAGTCCCGCCAGGGTACGTCCCACCGATACGGCTAGTTCTTGGGCGCGATCGCGCGTGAGTTGAACTCCGTAGACCTTGGCTACTTCCATTACCATCTGGGCATTGACAGCAGCGGTACCTAACAGATCAACTCCTGGTAGGGGGGTTGCTGCTACTACTCCACCGCTAATCCAGCTGTAACGGTCTACGCACTGTCGTGCTTCTTGTTGCCGTTGTCGATCTAGTAGTTGGCGTCCGCTATCACCTAGATGACGACATTGCAGAAGAATGTTGTCGGCCAGGAGTTCTTCTCCATCAGCGTGGAGTACGCAGGCAAGACGTCGTAGGAGTTTGTCTACTTCTGCTGGTGGTTGCCAAGGTCGTTTGCCAGGTTGCGGTACAGATTGGGGGGCAGCGCTGCAGGCAATTACATCTGCATGCTCAAGCAATCCCTTGCATCGTCCACGTAATTGAGCCATTAGCTGTCTCTCTTCTTCTTCTCCGCGCAGGTCACACTTGTTGAGAACCAGGAGTAATCGTTTACCGAGATTGGCGAGGCTACTGATGATCTCCAGTTCTATGGCGCGTAGATCGGAGTCCACTACAACAATCATTAGGTCTGCTCTACTAGCGCGCTGCCTTGCCTCTTTCTCTCGGTTAAGGCCGTCTCTACCTGCTTCAAGAATTCCTGGAGTGTCGACTAGCTGAAGGCTTCGGTTGAGTCCTTTCAGGCGCAGTCGATAGATTTGACTGCTGGTTGTGGAGCCCATGGGCGCACCGACGTCGCCCACCATTTCATTTAGCAGTGCTCTGATTAAGGAGGTCTTACCGCTTGAACCTGTACCAAACACCACCACGACTAGGTCACCACGGGCTAGTTCTTGCTCTACTCGTTCCCGCTCTTGTTTAAGTCCTTCTCGAACGACATCGTTTTGGAGACGTTCGAGTAGGCGATCAATACTTTCAAGGCTCTGCTTGGCAGCTTGATGACGGCTGCTGGGAGGAGAGAGAGGGGTGCGATTGTTTTCTGTGGCTCCTAAATTCTGACGTTTAAAAGCCTTCCACCATGGCCATCCCACTTGATAAACAAGCATGATCACAAGGCTTGCGGCCAGCAATAGCACTGGACCCATTAACCATTGAGGCAGCAGGTAGCTCAGATCCCAGAGAAGGTTCCTGACTACTTGCAGAAGCGCTCCAATTACGAGAAGTACCGCAAGTGCACAAGCGATCCATAAGGGCAGCCGCTGACGGGAGATCATTTAATCGACATGCTTCCTCTGCCTGCAGATTGGATGATGTCTACCAAGAGGGATTCCGTCAGGGCGCTAGGGCTCTTTGAAGGACTGCAGTCATCATTGTCTAGCAAGAGGTCAAAAACGAGGTCCTCAAAATGCTCATGGTTGATGACCTTGAGATTCTTGCCATCAACAACAAGCACCACCTTTCGATCAGGGTGATCGAATTGATGGCTGAACATTCGAGATATGGTCATTCGCTTAGGTGTGCTTATGACCATGACGTCGGGTTAGTGCATCAATCCCAAAGCAGATCACGGCCAAATTGATTGCCACATCAGCTGTGTTGAAAATCGGAAAGTCCACTGGTACCAGTTGGAGGAAGTCGCTCACATGTCCTAGTCGCCAGCGGTCTATGCCATTGCCGATGGTGCCGCCAAGTAGAAAGGCCAATGCAAGACCTTGCCATTTCGGCATAGGGCCTTTGCGCCATAGCCAAACGATCAAGCCGATTGCTACAGCGAGGCTGAGTAGTCCTAGTAAGGGTGTTGCGCCTTCGAAAAGGCTGAAGGCAGCGCCTGTGTTGCTTACCAGGCGGAATTGCAATAAGCCAGGAACAAAAGGGATGGTTAATCCTGAGCTGAGTTTCTGACGAGCCCAGTTCTTGCTGATTTGATCGATCAGCATGAGCAGGATGCTGATCAGCAGTATTGAACGGGGTTTTATTTGACGTTGATTCATTCGACGAACAGCAGATGCCGCAATGGCAGGGCAAGTACGCCAACGCCTGCACAGAGGACTAGCTGAGCGGGTAGTGGGCCTAGGGTATAGCTAAACAGGAGTTCAGGGAGGGGATCTGGCCACTGGTATAGGGCAGATCCGATAACCAGATTGAGTAGGCCGCAGAGTTGAAGCATGATTAGCCCTGCGATGGCTGACATGGTCAGGTGCGGCACATCATTCATATCGTTCTGTTGGGATAGGCGTCCGCTGAGCCATGCGGCCGGCACGAAACCTGCTAAGTAGCCAAAGCCTGGTGTCATCACATAACTCAGTCCTCCACCTCCATGAAATACCGGCAGGTCAACCAGGCCAATGGTGAGATAGGCCACTGCTGCGATTACTCCGGCACGTGGGCCACATACGAGCGCACAGAGCAAAAGAGCTGGTACCTGCCAAGTGCTTGGCAGGCTTAACACCTTTGGGTGCAAGTCCATATCTAGGAGTAGTAGAGCAGCAGGTATTAACCCTCCAACAAGGATCATCATTAGGCCGGCAAGGGCGCCGCTCCAGTTAGCTAGGGCCCGCACAAATAAAAGTCAGCTTGCTCCATCCTGCAGTAGGAGAGTTGTACTGCCCAGTTTTTATGGAACCAGCCATTGGTGAACAGGTACGCCTGAATGTGCCTTTGCCTTATCTCAAGACCGCTGATCCAATGCCAATGCTGCGACCATCGGATTTGATTTCGCCTGATGAATTTGGTGAGGTCGTTGAGTTGCGTGCCAAGGGCATTGCGGCTGTGCGGTTTCGTCAGGGCACTTTCCTGATCCCACTGGAGCGCCTGGTGGTGGGTTTATCAGATGGTGATAGCGCCTCAGGCGATTAAATATGGCTTAACTGCCTGCTGTTGCCAGTCTTTGGCAAGGTTCTGAAGACTGGCTTCTGGTCCACAGAGGCTGAGCATGGGCGTCTGGAGATGTCGTTGAGCTGCCTTCTGTAGAGAGATGCCATCAAGGTTCTTGATCTCTTCCAAGCTGTGCTGGTCATAGTTAGCGGGCAGACCTAGTACACGTAATTGGGCTCGGCGTTCTGCTCTTTGACCTGTGGTTTGGGCTCCATGGGCAAGCTGACCATGAAATTTCGCGCGCGCTAGCGCCATATCTTCTTCTGATAAAGGTTGTTGGCTTAGTTCCCACCAGCACTCGAGCAGCAGCTGAAGGGTGAGTTGAGCCTTCTCTTCGCTTGTTGATGCATGCAATACAAATGGTGCGGCACCTTCTCTGACAGGGTGATGAATGCCTACGTCATAGGCCACTCCATGTTCTTCTCTTAGTCGTCTAAATAGCAGGCTCGACATACCTAATCCCAGGTGACAATTCAGTAGGCGCAGTGCAAGATCATCTTCATGGCCATGTGAAAGGCTTGGCTGACCGAGCATCATTACTACCTGAGCGGTTGGTTCGTTTTGAAGACTGAGGTTGGTTTTGCTTAGGGCGTTCTGCGAGGAGGTCGTGCCTGAGTCGGATTTCATCGCTGGTGGTGTTGGTTTATCGGACCAGCGTTGAAAAGATTCCATGCTTCCTAGACTCTGCTCAAGGTCTGCTGGAAGGTTCCCCGCGAGGGCAAGCACTGGTGAATTTGCGCTCAGGCGATCAACCAGAGAAAACAGTTGCTCACGTCCTAGCTGCTTGAGGTCTTCGCTAAAGCCGAGGGGGTCGTGTCCGTATGGCCCATTGCCGTAGGCCATGTTTCGCCAGCCGTCAAAAGCAAGGTGAAAGGGGTCTTCTCTTTGCCTTTGCAAGGCCTGAAGGCTGAGCTCCCGTTCGAGCTTTACTTGATTTGGATCAAGATGCGGATCAATGAGCATCCAGCCAAGTAAAGACAACAGTCGCTCGGCATCACGATCGGCACATTTGAGGCTGATCAGCATTCCATCTTCGTGGGTGTCGCAGCGAAGCCCAGCTCCGCAGCCTTCAACAAGATCAGCCAGCGCAAGATGGTCATAAGGGCCACATCCACGGGTTAATAGTGATCCGAGCAGTTGATGCACGCCCCGTTGTCCTTGGGGATCAGCACTACTGCCTCCTTTAATCCAGAGCTTGGCAGCGATTACTCCTGGTGCTGTAACTGGATCAAGAACCAGATCAAGAGGATTCATTAGCTTGCCTCCATTGGTCTTGCGATCAAGGTGAAGCTGTGTTCGGGTTGCAGCAGTGGAAGCATCTCCTTGTGGAGTCGCGCCGGTGTCCATGCAGGCAGATGTTCAAGTGGTGCCAATAAGGGCTGAGGACGATTCCATAGAGCCTGGCTGCCGGCAAGGCCGGCCACTTGACTAACAGCTTCAAGGCTGAAACAAAGCCCATTGCTTATTAGCTGCCGTGCACGTTCGAGTTCTTGGCTTTTTGGAGTTGAGTCGAGGCTGGCTCGAAGCAATTTATGGATTTCTTTTTCTACTCGTTTTAACTGCTTCTCATGGCAGCAGGCTTCTAGCAATACAAGGCTGCCCTGTTCTAAGACGGTTATATCCATATCGATTGACTCCACGATTTGCAATTCCTCTCTGAGGTGATGCACTAGCCGACTGCGGCGACCCTCTGCAAGCAAAGTGGTGGCGAGATCTGCTCCCATCACCATCTCTTGGTTTTTGGCAGGGGGCATTGGCCAGGTCATTAATAGGCGAGTGGACTCAAGCCTTGGAATTTGAATTTCTAGTCGTCC
The DNA here is from genome assembly GCA_913047395.1 of uncultured cyanobacterium. Classification (GTDB taxonomy): domain Bacteria; phylum Cyanobacteriota; class Cyanobacteriia; order PCC-6307; family Cyanobiaceae; genus Prochlorococcus. The sequence goes on along the minus strand of CAJWUF010000001.1, from coordinate 97,072 downwards.
TTTTCGGAAGTTGAGATTTGGTTGATAGGCAAGCTCTACTTCATCTGTTGCTTTGTAATCGAGCTGGGCTAGTTGGCTGTTGCTCAAGATCTCTTCCAGTTCTTTAGGAATGGCACCTGCAATCGCTAGGCAGCAGTTTGGGCCGCGATAACGACGGCTATGAAATCCCCGCATTTGTTCTGGGGTGCTTTCTTTTAGGCTTGCTTCAAAACCAAGGATGGGCCGGCCGTAGGGATGCTCTTCGCAGCAGGCCTTGAGTAGCTGCTTTAGGACCTGATCATCTGGTTGATCTTGGAATTGGGCAATTTCTTCTAAAACCACCTCTCGCTCTGTGGCATAAGCCTCTTGGCGTAATGCTGGTGTCAGAACAAGGTTGAGCAGCAGATCTAGGGCTGCAGTGGCTGCTGTTGGTGGTACCAGAACGTGAAAGTGCACGTCATCGAAACCTGTGGCGGCATTGCTGCTGCCTCCGAGTGCTTCTATTTCTCGATCGAACTCACCAGCCTTTAGGTGATTGCTGCCCTTGAACACCATGTGTTCAAGAAAATGAGCTATTCCCTCTTCTCCTTTGTTTTCACTGGAACTACCTGCCTTGCACCAGAGGTCTAAACATGTAAGTGGTGCGTCCGGCATGGATGCCATCACGCATCTAGTCCCGTTTTTCAGGGTCCAATGTTGAAGATTGGGCTCAGGGGTGGAGTGTGCCAGAGGTGTTTGGCAAAGGCCCATATCGGCTTGTATTTGCTAAGAACGTAGTTCAGTAACGAACGTTTTGATGCGATCAACACTACCAACCGACTTTAGCCGTGTTCGTCAGTGTCAAGTCGAGGGCCCTTTTATCTAATTAGAATTTATCTTCAGCTATCGATAAGTTAGATATCTGAGTATCGTTTTTGAATTAATAATTGCAGCTCATATGTTTTGGCTGCAGTCTCAATATTCAATTAACAAGGCAAAGTAGGCGGAAGCTTTACTTTATTCATGAACCATTTACTTGCTTGAATTGATCTTTCTTGTGCTCCTAGAGCTCATTCTCACTTGTTGATAAATATGAGTCCAGGTATTTATCTTGTAATGAATTTTTTGAAGTGATTAAAGCTCAGTCTCTATTTTAAGGTAGTGAGCTGTCTCTTGAGGTATTGACAGCCTTTTGCTTGGCAGATTCACGCGTTATTTCTTTAATTGCTCGTCTGGCTTTTCTTGGGTCCAGGCAAAGATTCCTTGAAAGCCCCCAAAGGCTGAGCTGATGCCAAACATCGCAATGAATAACACTCCGAAAAGTACAATGGCCCCAACCGTGATTGGGCCCAAGTCAAGAGCCATTGCAAAAACAGTACTCAGCATGGTTCGCAAAAAGGTAAGCGTATTATGGGCATAAATGGCTAAATCACAATCCCGCAGTTGAAATTATTCGTGAAGCCCATATAGTTATGGTATTGATAGTCTAATTATTTTATTTATCTTGAAGTGGCTTCTAAAGGAAACTTGATCAGGCAATCAGCAGTGTTTAGTTTGCATATGAAGCGAGTTTTGCGTACTCATATATATTCGCCAATTTTCTCGAATTGGCTCACCAACATACCGGCCGTTTTTGTTAATAGAACTGGGCTGTGTTGAATGCTCAAATGTCCTGACTATTTAACTGCTTCCTGTTAGCGCACTGCAAAAACCTGCAAATATCCATTTTGTTGCAGTGGCGGGGTTGACAAGGTGCGACAGTCTCATTCATAGCCTTGTTGCCATTTTGCCGCTTTCTTCTTCCACCAGCGGCCCGGCAATCCACCCTCTTGTGGAGGCATTGGCCGAGCGGATCAGGAATTGCAGAGTTCAGTTGCCTGAGCTCACCCCGCTTGTGGTGGACCCAGAACTTGTGGCGATAAGCGGCTTCCTTGATGGAGAGGAGTTGTTCATTAGTAATGAGTTACATCGCTGTCGGGGGCTTCGTAAGTTGCATCTGGAGATCGCCAGCTTGGGTGCTGGTTTACAGATCCTCCATAGCGTCTTCTTCCCGGATCCCCGTTTTGATCTGCCAATTTTTGGAGCGGATGTCGTCGCTGGACCTGCCGGTATTTCGGCGGCCATTGTTGACCTCTCGCCAGTAGGTCAACAGTTGCCATTGGCAATTTTGCGAGGTCTTGAGGCCCTTCCTATTCCGGCCTTTGAGCAGGTGAGGGAATTGCCTGCATGGGGATCGATCTTTTCGCCGTTTGTGCAGTTCATCCGTCCTGCTAGTAGTCAGGAGGAAGGCTGGTTTGTGGATTTGGTAGATGGCTATCTCAGCGCTCTTGCTTGCGCTGTAGTTGAAGCAACGCCTGATACTTGTTTGGCGGCATCTACGATCCAGAGGCATAAGGGTCAGCTTTCCTATTGCCTTCAACAGAAACGCAACGACAAGACACGAGGTGTGCTGGAGAAGGCCTTCAATCCTCAGTGGGCGGATCGCTACATCGAGGAGATGTTGTTCGACGATCCCTCTCCTCTTTAAACAGTAAAACCTGGCTCTGGTTGCTAGCGGCTGGTCTTTGCTTAGCTCTAATCACTTGGGTTTGGAGTCTCACTCGTCGCCCTGCGGCACCTCTGGTCAGCCCTGCGCTAACTCCAGCAGCAAGACCTATTGAGGCTGTTGCAGCTTTGGGGCAGCTTGAGCCCGCAGGTGATGTGCGTCGCCTTGCTGCCCCTATGGGCGGCTTTGGTGGCACCCCTAGGGTCGCGGTGCTAATGGTTCGTGAAGGTGATCAGGTGAAGCGTGGCCAGGTATTGGCAGAGTTTGATTCCCGACCCAAGATCCTTGCTGATCTCCGAGCTGTCCAGGCCCGTTTGGAGACTCTCGATGTTCAGCTGCGCATGCAAAAGCGTGAGGTGACTCGCTACCAGGAGGCTGCTGTGGTCGGAGCTGCATCACTAGTGGATTTAGAGGAAAGACAAGAAGAACTGGTCAAGCTTGAGGGCAATCGGCGCGAGGCTTTAGCGGAACGTCGCGGTCTGGAGGCTGATCTTGCTGATAGCGAATTGAAGTCTCCCATCGATGGAGTGGTGCTAAGGGTGCACACTCGAGTAGGCGAGCGTCCAGATAGTGACGGAGTGCTGGAAGTAGGTGCAAATCAGACGATGGAAGCTCTGATCGAGGTCTATGAGTCGGATGTAAATCGAGTAAATATTGGTCAGATCGTTAGCTTGACCAGTGAAAATGGCGGCTTTAAAGGATCTTTGAGAGGTCGCGTGGAGCGCATCAGTCCCCAGGTGCGTCAGCGCAAGGTGCTCTCAACTGATCCCACTGGTGATGCAGATGCTCGCGTGGTTGAAGTTCGAGTCAGTCTTGATCCCAGCTCGGCGGATCAGGTCAAGCGCCTTACGGGCATGAAGGTGATAGCCCGCTTCCAGCCATCGTGACGTCTGGTTTTTGGCAAGGGCGAAGGATCCCTTTGGCTTGGTTGTTGCTTAGTCGTCAACCTTTGCGGTTGATGGTTGCTTTGGCGGGCATTTGCTTCGCGGGAATCTTGATGTTTATGCAGTTGGGTTTCCGAGACGGATTGTTCGATGCCAGTGTCACGGTGCATCGCTTGTTTGATGCTGACTTGGTGTTGATGAGCCCTCGTTCAATGAGCTCGATCAGCATGAGTGGATTCCCTCGGCGTCGATTAGTGCAGGCCATGGCACATCCGGATGTGCAGGGCACTACACCAGTGAATTGGAATTTTCTGCTGTGGAGAAATCCGGAAACCCTTAAGACACGCTCAATTCTGGCCTTGGGTTTTGAGCCGATCGATCCGTTATTTACCGATCCTGAGTTAGCAGCCAAGGCCAAATCGTTGACCAGTCGTGGAAGAGTTTTGTTTGACAAGCGTTCTCGAACTGAGTTTGGACCTATCGCCGAGTGGTTCGAGGAAGGTCGCATTGTGGAGACTGAGCTCGCCGGTAAACGGGTACGCGTGACTGGGTTGGTGAGCTTGGGGCCATCGTTTGGTGCTGATGGCAATTTGCTTACTAGTAGAGAGACATTCCTTGAGCTATTGCCCAGTACTCCGCCTGGAAGTATTGAGATTGGTTTAGTGAGATTGCGTCCAGGGGCCGATCCTGAGGCTGTTACTCGATCCCTAAAAGAGAGCTTGCCCAGCGATGTACAGGTTTTCACTCGCCAGGATTTCATTGATTTCGAGAAGAATTACTGGCGCAGCAGTACTTCCATTGGCTTCATTTTCAGTCTTGGTGCGGCTATGGGTTTTGTGGTGGGGTGCGTGATTGTTTATCAGATTCTCTACAGCGATGTCAGCGATCATTTGCCTGAGTACGCCACATTGTTGGCGATGGGCTATCGCTTGAACACTCTCATGGGTGTAGTCGCCCGAGAGGGGGTCTTCTTGGCAGTAATGGGCTATGTGCCGGCCTATGCCGCTGGTCAAGGCCTTTATGCCTTGGTTCGTAGTTCCACAAAGTTGCCTGTGGCAATGGATTTACCTAGGGCCACGCTTGTTTTCAGCTTGATTCTGGTGATGTGCATGGGCTCTGCCTTGATGGCCATGCGTCGATTAGTGGATGCCGATCCGGCGGAGATTTTTTGATGGGTTCATCCTCTTTTTACTTTTTTCGCTCAGGAGGACATAACCATGAATGAGCGTCTCACTGTTCAAGTTGAGGGTCTTAGTCATTGGTTTGGCACAGGTGCGATGCGTCGTCAGGTACTGCAGTCAATTTCAATGCAAATAGCTCCTGGTGAGGTGGTATTGCTTACCGGCCCTTCAGGTTGCGGTAAGACCACACTGCTCACCTTGATCGGAGCGCTGCGCAAGGTTCAGCAGGGAGATGTTTGTGTGTTTGGCCATCAGCTGCATGGATCACATCGTGGCCAACGCCAAAAGTTGCGACGTCATATCGGCATGATTTTTCAGGGGCACAACCTATTGCGGTGTCTTACTGCTGAGCAGAACGTGCAGATGGGGGCTGATTTGTTGCCAGAACTCTCTTATCGGGCGCGTCGTGATCAGGCTCGTTATTGGTTGCGGGCTGTGGGGTTGGACGATCACCTCAGCAAGCTGCCTCATGATCTTTCTGGTGGCCAGAAGCAGCGGGTTGCTATTGCACGTGCGTTAGCGGCTCGACCTCAACTGTTGCTAGCTGATGAACCAACAGCAGCTCTTGATAGCGTCACAGGTAGGGAAGTGGTGGATCTATTGCAAAGACTGGCCCGTGAACAAGCCTGTGCAGTGTTAATGGTCACGCATGATCCGCGAATAGTCGATGTCGCGGATCGCTTGGTGCAGATGGAAGATGGCCGCTTGATCCCCACACTTGGCTAGGTTGGGTTCAGATCTTTAGTTCGGACATCCAAAAAACATGTCTAAGCGTAGAAACCTCAAAAAGGAAAAGCAAGAGCGCAACCGCTCCTATGCCCGCAAATTCAAGAAGCGGAAGCTACGCAATGACGGCCGCGGAGAAGGGGCAGGCAATGGTGTTACCGGAACTGCCAATAACGGCGGCGCTGCTGACTAGTCCCAATCAGAGATTGATTAAGTCAACGAAAGGGGGCTTTCCTGAGCCCTCTTTTTCATGTCTATAGGCTGTCGTTTGTCAGCAGTAGTTACGGAAGCGGATGTTCGTAAGTGTCGTAATACCCACCTATAACCGTCGGTCGATCCTTGAGAAGTGTCTGTTGGCTCTCGAGCAGCAGGCTCTGCCCTCTGAGGTGGAGGCTTATGAGGTGATCGTGGTGGATGACGGATCAACAGATGGAACGCCCACTTGGTTGAAGGATGAGGTGTCTCGTTTTCCCCATGTACGCATGGTTGAGCAAGAGCATGGAGGCCCAGCCGAAGGACGTAACCGGGGCGTAGATCATGCTCGTGGGGATGTGATTGTTTTTATTGATAGCGATTTAGTGGTTACTGAATCGTTTCTTGCTTGTCATGCTCGTGCTTTGCGTCGCTGTTGGCAGCGTCGTGGGGACCGGCTTTGCTTTACCTATGGCGCTGTGATTAATACGGCAAATTTCGAGCACCCCACTACAGAACCCCACAAACTTCAAGACCTCTCTTGGGCATATTTCGCAACAGGCAATGTGGCTATCGATCGGGAAGTGCTTGAAAGATCTGGACTTTTTGATGTTGGTTTCCGTCTCTATGGCTGGGAGGATTTGGAGCTCGGGGAGCGACTCCGACAGATGGGTGTTGAGTTGGTGAAATGTCCAGAAGCAGTTGGTTATCACTGGCACCCGGCCTTGCGTCTTGAGCAAGTTCCCGACTTGGTCAGGATTGAGCGTGAGCGGGCCAGAATGGGTTTGGTCTTTTATCGCAAGCACCCGACTCGTCGGGTGCGTTTCATCATCCAGTTCACCTGGCTCCATCGACTCTTATGGGAGCTACTTACACTTGGCGGTTTGCTTAATGAGCGCAGCCTTCGCCCATTGCTTGCCTTGTTAATCCGTAATGGCCATTCAGGCTTGGCGATGGAGCTATTACGTTTGCCCCTTAATCGCATCGGTGTGCGGGCACTTTTTAAGGAGGCTGCTCTGGCAGGGCTGCGTTAAGACGTCGTTTTGATAAATTCCACAGGTACTTTCATTCCGCACACCTGTCCGTTTCGGGTGATGACTGAGTTGAACTGCGCCTTTTGGCGTGATTTGCTCTCATACCTGGCAGGTGGAGGCGAACCCGAAACCTAAAAAACCATGGCTGTTGTCACTCTTTCAGAAATGATGGAGGCGGGTGCTCATTTTGGGCATCAAACCCGTCGCTGGAATCCCAAGATGTCGCGCTACATCTACTGCGCGCGTAATGGAGTCCACATCATTGACCTTGTGCAGACCGCTATCTGCATGAACAATGCCTATAAGTGGACCCGTACCGCCGCTCGAAGTGGCAAACGTTTCCTTTTTGTCGGCACTAAAAAGCAAGCCTCTGAGGTGGTTGCATTGGAAGCCACTCGCTGCGGTGCGTCTTATGTAAATCAGCGTTGGCTTGGTGGCATGCTCACCAACTGGACAACAATGAAGGCCCGGATTGACCGGTTGAAGGATCTAGAGCGGATGGAATCTTCTGGCGCAATTGCCATGCGACCCAAGAAGGAGGCTTCCGTTTTGCGACGTGAGCTTGAGCGATTGCAGAAGTACCTCGGTGGCTTGAAGGGCATGAGACGGTTGCCGGATGTGGTGGTGCTTGTTGATCAACGCCGTGAAACCAACGCTGTGCTTGAAGCCCGCAAGTTGGATATTTCTTTGGTATCAATGCTTGATACCAATTGCGATCCTGATCTTTGTGAGGTTCCTATTCCTTGCAATGACGATGCCGTCCGCTCTGTGCAGTTGGTATTAGGCCGACTAGCTGATGCCATCAATGAAGGTCGTCACGGTACGAATGATCAGCGAGGTGCTGATCAAAGCGACGATTGAGTCCATACCTGTCGCTAAGTTCTCGCCGCCGACTTTCTTGTCTGGTCAGCGGCATTCAATATCCTCTTCACTCTGATTTCCTATGGCGGATGTAACAGCCAAGCTCGTTAAGGACCTGCGCGATAAGACCGGTGCGGGAATGATGGATTGCAAGAAGGCCCTTGCAGAAACCGGCGGTGACATGACCAAGGCCTCCGAATGGTTACGTCAGAAGGGTATCGCTAGTGCTGAAAAAAAATCTTCTCGCACTGCTGCTGAAGGTGCCATTGGTAGTTACATCCATACCGGAGCGCGCGTAGGTGTTCTCCTGGAATTGAATTGCGAAACTGATTTTGTTGCTCGTGGTGATTTATTCCAGGAGCTTTTAAAGGACGTTGCTATGCAGGTGGCAGCGTGTCCGAATATCGAATATGTGAGTACAGATGAGATTCCTGCTGATGTGGTTGAACGGGAAAAATCTATTGAGATGGGCCGTGACGATCTCTCTGGTAAGCCTGATCAGATGAAAGTGAAGATCGTTGAAGGACGAATTAATAAACGCCTTAAGGAATTGGCCCTACTTGAGCAACCATTCATCCGTGATAGCTCCATAACAGTTGCGGAACTTGTTAAGCAGGTGGCTGGCAAGATTGGCGAGAATGTTCAAGTTCGTCGCTTTACTCGCTACACCCTTGGTGAGGGAATTGAGGTGGACCAGATTGATTTTGCTACGGAAGTTGCGTCCATGTCCGCAGCTTGATTTTGGATTTGGAGAGGTAGAGATTGCAGCGCTTTGACCCCGATCAGCAGCTTGCATCCCTACGGAAGCAGAGTCAGCGCTTGGCGTCGACTCTCTACCGTGATATGGCCCTCTACCTTCAATTATTGCGGGAGGAATTGCTTAATGATGTACGTCAGGCTCTATTCCGGTTAATAACGGATCGAGATCAGAATCGTCTCAGGGGCCTTAACGACGATGCTAGGGCGGCCTTTCAACTTCAGATTGAGCAATTGGTCTGCCGTTGCTGTTCTTTGTTGACTGTGGAACAGTTAATGGATCTAGCGCGCCAGATGGAGCGTGAACGCCAAAGGAATAGCGATCAAACTAGGAGGGAGCTTTTACTAGCACTTAGTTCTGAGCAGGGTCCAATGCCAGAGGCGCCGGGATCTATTCACCTAAGCCTTGCTCCTCCACTTGAGCAACCTGATCGCTTCGGCAGCATGCAGATCACTGATCAGGATCAGGAGAACATCAGCATTAGTGCAAATTTGGATGCCTCGGGAGCTAATGATCAGCCCGATCTAGGAGGAGATGCTCACCTCGATGACTTCACTGAGGATTTAGAAGCAGAGGCTTTAGAACCGATTAGCGAGAAGAAGGGTGATCTTGAGATGCTGCGCGCTTTATTTGTCATGGCTGGCGAGACAATTGCCACTGATGATGATGGTTTGACTACCGAATCCGACGATTGGCAACAAGGTGATGTCTCTACGCACAATGGCGGGATTGATGCGGAACAGGGTCTATTACCAGTGAGCCCTATTGAATTAGCAAGATGGTTGGAAACTCTTGATCGTGCTCTTGCTCGCAGGCTGCGCAATCTCTCTCATGCGATCAACGTGGAATTACTGCGAGCAGGAATTGTCAATAGCCTCTTACCTATTAGCTTTCTCGACGCAGTGTTGAGCGGTCAGCTGGAGTCTGAACCTGTGGCGTCCAATTTATTGAGAATGCGTGTACCGGTATCAACTAATCGACTGGGAGTAGACGGGATGGAGATTGTTTGCGTGCTTATGCGCTCATCTGAGTTGGAGTTTGACCACCCACGCCTGCGTCGATGCCGGGCTGAACTAAAGCATCATCGGCAGGACTTACTCACAATGGTTCGACAACAGCGGCATTGGCAACGTCGCGCCATGGCTCAGGAGGTAAAGCAACAGTGGTGGCCGAATCCTCCCGCCAATCCTCCGACCAGTCCAGCCAAGGATTGAATCCGGATCAGCTGCGGCAAGTGCACAGCTGGATGCGCCCTCTTCAGCAAGCCTTGACCTTGGAAGCAGAGAATGGCTTCAACAATCTTGAGGGACGTCAAGAGCATTTTCATGCATTTTTAGCCCGTCAGTTAGTGGCATCACCTTGTTTACTGCTTCCTAGCGAGAGTCAGGTTCGTCTCACTCAGATAGCAGAAGCCTTTGCAGGGTATCCAGACAGTCCTGAGTCGGTACGCCGTCGATTAGTGACTGACTCTCGACAGCTATTGCACAGTATTCATCAGCGCTTGCAACCTCCAGCGCCAATGGCTCCTCCGAGCTTGAAGCAGGAGGGAGCAGAAAAGCGACGGCAGATTGTCTTGTCTGCAAGCAGCAGCTCCTTGAAGCTGGAGAGTCCTCTGGCAGAGGTGAAGGGAATCGGGCCAAAGTTTGCTGAAAAATTGGCCGGGCTTGGATTGCTGCTAGCGAAAGATCTCCTGCAGTACTACCCCAGGGATTATGTGGACTATTCCTCGCTGAGGCGTATCCAGGCCCTAGAGGCAGGGCAGACAGCCACGATCGTGGCAACAGTAAGGCGTTGTCATGGGTTCACAAGTCCACGTAATCCCAATTTGTCCATTCTTGAATTGCAGCTTCAGGACCCTACTGGCCGTCTAAAAGTGACCCGATTTTTTGCAGGTCGACGTTTTAGCAGTCCTAGTTACATCAAAAGTCAGTCACGCCTTTACCCCCCTGGAGTCACCGTCGCTGTGAGTGGGCTGGTCAAAGGAGGGCCCTATGGCATGAGTTTCCAGGATCCTCTGATAGAGGTTATGGAAAGTCCTCAATCGCCACTGAGATCTCGCAGTATTGGCCGCTTGTTGCCTGTGTATGCCCTCACCGAAGGACTTACGGCTGATCGGTTTCGTGATCTTGTGAAGCTCGTTTTGCCTTTGGCAGTCCGTTGGCCTGATCCCCTTTCTAAATCGCAGCTTCAGGCATTGCGTTTACCCACCAGAAGTGATGCCTTGATCGCTATACATTCTCCTGAGGATCAAAACTCATTGCAGGCCGCTAGGCGGCGTTTGGTTTTTGATGAGTTTCTTCTTTTGCAGTTGGGGCTATTGAAACGACGTGCAGAACTTCGTGCTCGTTCTGCTCCTGTGTTGGTAACGGCAGGACAGCGTGATGGTCTAGTCAGTCGCTTCCTGGAGCTTTTGCCATTCCCGTTAACAGGTGCTCAAGAACGAGTACTGGCTGAGATCGAGGTCGACCTCGAGCGAGCTGAACCTATGGCACGTCTTGTTCAAGGAGATGTGGGTAGTGGCAAGACAGTTGTGGCCCTTGCGGCTTTGCTCTCGGCAGTACAGGCCGGCTGGCAAGGAGCGTTTATGGCACCTACTGAGGTTCTAGCTGAGCAGCACTACCGGACGTTGTGTCTTTGGTTGCCTCAGTTGCATGTCAGTGTTGAGTTAATTACTGGGGCAACTACCCGTCTACGTCGTCGTCAGATCCTTGATGACCTGGTCAATGGATCTATAAAAATTCTCGTAGGCACCCATGCCTTGATTGAAGACCCAATTGCTTTTTCTCGACTAGGGCTGGTTGTGGTTGATGAACAGCATCGTTTTGGCGTCAGGCAACGCAATCGTTTGCTGAGTAAGGGGCTTCAGCCTCATCTTTTGACCATGACGGCAACTCCCATCCCTCGAACGCTTGCGCTGTCAATGCATGGTGATTTGGATGTGAGTCAAATCGATGAATTGCCCCCCGGTCGTACGCCTATTCAGACTCAGATGATTAGTGGAGCAGATAGGGATGAGGCCTATCAACTAATTCGTGATCAAGTATCTCTTGGTCAGCGCGCTTATGTGGTGTTGCCTCTTGTTGAGGATTCCGAAAAGCTTGATTTGCGCTCAGCGGTCAAGGTTCACGCCCAGTTATCAGAGCAGATATTCCCAGAATTTAAGGTTGGATTGCTACATGGGCGTTTGAGCAGTGTCGAGAAGCAAGGTGTGATTAGGGCCTTTGCTGCTGGTGATTGTCAGGTACTGGTATCAACCACTGTGGTGGAGGTGGGAGTGGATGTACCTCAGGCGAGTGTGATGGTGATCGACCATGCTGATCGCTTTGGTCTGGCTCAGTTACATCAACTACGCGGTCGCGTGGGCCGGGGTGCAGCGGCGTCTTTTTGCGTGTTGATCAATGACAGCTCAAACCCTTTAGCAAGGCAGCGACTTGAAGTGCTTGTGCGCTCCAATGATGGCTTTGAGATTGCAGAAATCGACTTGCGTTTACGAGGGCCAGGGCAAGTACTTGGTACCAAACAGTCTGGATTGCCTGACTTGGCCCTAGCAAGCCTGGCGGACGATGGATCTGTGCTTGAGGAGGCACGTGATGAGGCTCAAAGGCTGCTCTGTGATGATCCACATCTCACCCGCCATGTTCTGCTTAAGAAGCTGCTTGAGAATCAGTGGCAGCGCCTTAGCGGGACAGCCCATCTCAACTGAATTGGATAGTTTTCCACATTATCGAGCCTAGGCTGGGTGCTAATGCTTAGGGAACAAGACTTGGGTATTTTTTGCTACGTCATTTATGGAGATGCTCCGTTAAGGGGATGCCGTTGATATAACGATGCCGTTGTTGAATAGGTAGCAAAAGCATGGCTTCGCAATAGATTTCGGAGAGGGCTGTCTAATTATTGTTCAGGCTCTCACTCTCCTGGGAACTCTCAACGCTATCGGCATAATGTATTGGATATATATGCCAAGTTTGATTTGTTTGGTTTGAGCAAATATCCGTTTTGTGGAAAACTAAGTTGTCGCTGTGGAAAATGTGACGGGACGAACTTTTCCCCCGCTGCGCCCTTGGAACGACAAGCCTATACGTGATTGCGGAGAGCTCCTCACCCAGATTCCTTTGTCGTTATTTCGATTGGAGCCACATCCATATGCTTGCTTAGGTGCTCCTTATGGTGATGGGGCTGATCCTTTTTGTTTACGTAGTGGGGTCAACGATCGTCTGCTGAGTGCACAAGATCAGCTACAGCTGCAGCATCCAGAGCTGCGCTTTGCAATCTTTGATGCCTGGCGACCGATTCCTGTTCAGGCATTCATGGTTGAACATGCCATCTCTGAGGAGTGCCGTAGAAGGGGTCTGAGCTGCGATCTATCCAGCCAGTCCACAGCGTTGCAGGAGGTAATTGATGTTGTTGGCAGGTTCTGGGCTCCGCCAAGCCTCGAGCCTCACACACCTCCTCCTCACAGCACAGGAGCCGCCGTGGATCTCACTCTTGCTGATAGCAAGGGTATGCCTTTAAACATGGGTGGTGAGATCGATGCGATTGGCGATATATCGGAACCGAATTACTACGCTGAGGCTGCGATTGCTGAGTCGGAATCGCAGGCATATCTTTGGCATCATCGACGCAGAGTATTGGCTGAGGCCATGCTCAAAGTTGGCTTTTCTCAACACCCGAATGAGTGGTGGCACTTCAGCTTTGGAGACCAACTTTGGGCGTGGAGGAATGGAGTCGCTGAAGCTATCTACGGAGCTTGTTCTGAGCCAGATAGCAAATCAACTACAGCTTGCTCGCCGAGTTTATTGACATGATCACCAAGACTTCGTCGTCCGCCAGCTTGTTTCCAGCTCAGAAATAGTGGTTCAAGGATGCTTTCGAGTTGATCAAGGGGCATGCGTTGTAGGTAGGGCTTGGCAAGTCGTTGCAGGTTTGGGGTGCCGCCTAGCCAGAGTTGATATTGGTTGACACCGCTTCCAACGAGGGCGAGTTCGGCCATATAGGGCCGAGCACACCCATTGGGACATCCCGTCACGCGGATCAGGATTGATTTCTCAATTTGTAGTCGTTGTAATTGAGCATCTATGCGCTCAAGTAGTTCAGGTAGTGTGCGCTCTGCTTCCGTTATCGCCAAACCACATAAGGGAAGTGCCGGACATGCGATGGCGTGTCGTGCCAGAAGTGCAGGAGCTTCTGGTGTACTGATGCCTAGTGCAGCCAGGCTCTTGCGCACACTCGATCGCTGCGAATTCCCGATGTTGCAGAGCAGTAGATCTTGATTTGGTGTTAGGCGAATTTCAATTTTATAGGTCTCTACTAGTTTGCGTAATCCTTTTTTTAGATCACCTTCTAAGCGCCCAGAGAGCAATGGCAGACCAACAAACCATTTGCCGGCGCTTTGCCGATGCCAGCCTAGGTAGTCCTCGAGTTTATTCTTTGGTTCTGGCCGTAATGCCTTGATTGGGTGGAGAAAGTATTTACTTTTTAGTTCTTGTTTGAACCAGGTAATGCCATGGTCATTAAGAAGGTATTTCATGCGTGAATGGCGCCTTGTTTTACGGTCTCCGTAATCCCGCTGCAGAGCCAATATTGACTGCACCAAATCCAATAAATGTTCGGCAGCTACATAGCCAAGAGGATCCGCTATGCGGGCGAACGTCTGTTCATTGTTGTGGGTTCGTCCCATGCCACCACCCACGTAGACATTACATCCCTTAATGCCACCGTTTGGATCAGTAAAGACAACTAGACCGACGTCTTGGGTAAGTAGATCTACTGAGTTGTCGCCTGGCACGGTAACGGCGCACTTGAATTTGCGTGGTAAGTAGGTCGAGCCATATAGAGGTTCCTTGCTATCTCCACTGAATACGACGCCTTGCTGCTGGCGGGCACGAACTTTTTTTACTTGCCTAGATGGGCGGATGCGGTAGCTCGGATTGCCATTAACCCACAAATCCAGGTAGGAACCCTCCGCTGCTGTTGGGTTGAGAACGTCAGCAATTTCATTGGCAAGTTGCCTAGCCGCTGGATAACCACCTTTTTCATAGGGGGCAGCAGGTGCCATGACGTTGCGGTTGATATCACCGCAGGCTGCCAAGGTTGAACCCATGGATTTAATGATCGTACCGATGACTTCGTGCAGGTTCTCTTTGCGTATTCCATGAATCTGGAACGCCTGTCGGGTAGTGGCCCTTATGGTTCCGTTGCCGAGTCGATCAGACAGGTCGTCCAAGGCTAGGAACAGCTCTGCTGGTATTCGTCCACCTGGGCTGCGCAGACGCAGCATCAGTTGCCAGTTCTTACCTTGTCCTTTTTTGCGATCATCTCGGTTGTCTTGTTGATAGCTCCCATGGAATTTGAGCAGCTGGACAGCGTCGTCACTGAAGTGATCGCTGTCGTCTTTAAGCTCAGCGGCCAGTGGGTTTAATAAATAATTGCTGTCAGCTTTGAATTTTTCGAACTTGCTTTGATCCGCTCCGTTGGCGATGCAAGGTGAGAATTTTTGATCTGCCGTTTGGCCAGATGCTGTCTGCCCTTCGGTCACGGCGTCATCATTTTCCTAATCCACCGTAGCGAAATGCACATGACCTTTTGAGGAGCTCCCTTGAATAGAGTGGGTGGCGGCGATGACTTGTCTTTGTGTCGACCTTTCTGCTGGAGATTGGCACTGAGGAGTTGCCAGCTGATTTTGCCCGTCTGGCACTGCCCCAGCTCGAGCAGATGGTTGATCGTGATTTGCAGAGTCTTCGCCTGAGTTACGGCAAGATCCATTGCACCAGCACCCCTCGGCGACTTGTTGTGTTGGTAGAAGACTTGGCCAGCGCTGCTGAGGACCTAGAGGAAGTACGCAAGGGGCCTCCTGCTGGTCAGGCATTCAAAAATGACGTGCCAACACAGGCGGCAATTGGCTTCGCCAAGCGCTGTGGTCTTCCACCAGAAGCTCTCGAACTGCGCGATACGCCAAAGGGAGCTTTCGTTTTTGCAAAGGTTCTTGAGCGTGGACGCCCAGCCATTGAGTTGTTGCCCCAACAAATACTCGCCTGGATTGGTTGTCTTCAGGGCAGACGTTTTATGCGCTGGGGTGACGGTGAAAGACGTTTTTCTCGTCCTATTCGTTGGCTTGTGGCGCTTTTAGATGAGCAAATCATCCCATTGCGTTTAGAAGGTAGTGACCCGGAAATTTGTGCGTCAAACCTCAGCCGTGGGAATCGACTTCACGGTGATGCAGTAATCATTCCATCAGCAGATAGTTACGTTCAGACCCTCGCCGATGTTGGCGTGGCGGTAGATCGGCAGGAGCGTGCTGCCTTGATTCAGCGTGCAATTGAAAAAGCTGCTGCTGAGCTTGAAGCATGCCCTGATTGCCCTGATGATCTTTTTGAGGAGCTCACTGACCTTGTGGAGGCACCCTTCCTTTTAGAGGGGGCGGTGGATGAGTCATATCTAGATCTACCTGCTGAAGTTCTCAGCACTGTGATGCGGTTGCATCAGCGCTATGTGCCCCTCTACCTGCTTGAGGCTGCCAATGATCCCCTTGCGCTAGATGCTAGGTGCAGTCTTCTGCCTAGATTCCTATGCATAGCTAATGGGCTCGTTGAAGCAAGCGATACGGTGCGGCGTGGCAATGAGCGGGTGCTCAAAGCAAGGTTGGCGGATGCAGAGTTCTTTGTTGAAGTTGATCGTTCTATAGCCAGCATTGACCGGCGAGAACAGCTAGCTCGCGTGACCTTTGCTGAGGGTCTTGGCTCTCTACTTGATCGTGTTGAGCGAATCGAATGGTTAACCGACTTGCTCGTTGATCAGCTCGATATGTCTGCTCCTATTTCGGTTAAGGCACGCAGAGCTGCTCATCTTTGTAAACACGATCTGGTAAGTCAGATGGTGGGGGAATTCCCTGAGTTGCAAGGAGTAATTGGGGGGAAATACTTGCTCGCTGAAGGTGAACCTAGAGAAGTAGCACTTGCGGTTTTGGAGCATTACTTACCCCGTGGATCAGGGGATGCATTGCCGGAGTCCGATGCGGGAGCCGTACTAGCTCTAGCGGAACGCCTTGAATTGCTGCTCAGCATCTATGCCAAGGGTGAGCGCCCAAGTGGCTCATCAGACCCCTATGCCTTGCGTCGTGCGGGCAATGGCCTTTTGCAAATCCTTTGGTCTAAGGGGTGGCGGCTTGACCTCATCGCTCTGCTGGAGCAAGCCACTACTAATTGGAGCAAGCTTCTGCCTCATTACAAGGTTGATCCCTCCGCCTTGGCCGCTGAATTGTGTGAGTTTCTTCGCCAGCGCATGCTCAGCTTGTTGGAGGAGGTAGGCACTGATATCGATCTTGTCCAAGCGGTTGCTGGTGAGACTGTGTTGATTGAACGTCTTCTTTCTGATCCGGCCGATGCGCGAATGCGTGCAGATTTGCTTGTAGAGATGCGTCGAACTGGTGAGTTGTTAGCGGTACAGGCTGTGGTTACTAGAGCGGCACGCCTGGCGGAGAAAGGTGATCTGCCAGCAGATGTGCTCAGTGCTGCCGAGGTTGTTGATCCTGACTTGTTCGAAAAAGCTTGTGAGGCGGAAATGTTGAAGGTGCTCGAGGCTCTTGAGCCGATTAGCAAAGATTCTTCAAGTGAGCGTTATAGCCAGCTTGCAGAAGGTTTGACTTCCGGATCAGAGGCTCTCGCGGCTTTCTTCGATGGCGATCAGAGTGTCATGGTCATGACTGACGATCTTGCTGTGCGAGCCAATCGCCTTAATTTGCTTGGAATTTTGCGCAATCAAGCTGGTGTGCTCGCCGATTTCAGCCAAATCAAAGGTTGAGTAGCAGAAGCGAGCTCTGGCATCTGCTACTTGCGATTTGCTCGCAAAACCAGTGCTATTTCACTAGTTGTCTGCCGGCAAATCTTCTTGCGAGGAAGCTTTATTGCGGCCAACTTTGATACCACCTTGGATGGTTTTAACAGCAAGCATGGCATTGACCTCTTCGTCGCTACGCACGGCGCTGGGAACAGGCTTATAGCCGGTTTTTTTACGCACAAGTCCTCGCGCTAATGCGTCCACAGTTAGCAGTGAGAGTTTGATCTGCTGCCATGGATTCATCGCGACAACTTTTTTATAGAGGTAACTATCGAAAGTGAGGCGCTGTACATCTATGTCATCGCACATCGCGACGAAGGCCTCGCGGGCAGCATCATTCGAGTAGAAGATGGCTTGGAGTATTGATAGAACTGCGTATGTGGCTCCGTATTTACGGTCCCACTTCTTTAGATATTTCTTGAGGTCGGCTTCTGAGGGGATTGTTTTGCCACTTTGGCTGGCTTCCACTATCTGTTCGGCACACATGCGACCGCTCTTGGCAGCAAAGTAGATGCCTTCACCAGAGCTCTTGGTGACGTATCCGGCTGCATCCCCCACAAGGGCCATTCGTCCCACAACTCTGCGTGGTCGTGGATGTTCAGGAATCGGGTGGGCTTCGACTTTGATGACCTCACCATGAACAAGTCTCTTCTTGGCTCGTTCGCGAACTCCAGCTTGCAAATCTTTTATTAGAGCCTGGTTTTTCTGCATAGTTCCTGTCCCCACTGCAACGTGGTCGTACTTGGGGAAGACCCATCCATAGAAGTCGGGCGATACATCAGTGCCTACATACATTTCTGCCAGATCTTCGTAGTAACTCATTTCTTCTGGTGGAAGTTTTATGCGCTCTTGGAATGCAATTGCGACGTTGTAGTCGCCTGCATCCATCGCTTTAGCAACTCGGCTGTTGGCTCCATCAGCTCCAATGATTAAGTCAACCTCTAGGTTCTTCGCATCTCCTGTGGACTTGCCAGCTGAATAGTCTGAGTAAGTGATCGTATAAGGGCCCTGTCTATTTGAGCCGGTTTCGATCTTGGTTACTAGTCCATTGACCAGGGTGGCCCCTAGCTCGGCGGCACGGTTGCGCAGGAAGGCATCCATGATTTCTCTACGGCACATACCGATGTATTCACTTTTTGATTCTGTGCCATAAACCTTGTCCAGAGTGATATCCACCTCACGATTTGATGGGGATATCATTTTCATGTTGCGGACCTTGCGATCGATGATCGACTCGGGTAGGTCGAATTCAGCAACCATGCAGAGTGGAATCGCTCCACCACAAGGCTTGGCGTTGTCGAGCTTGCGTTCGAATAACCAGGTCTCTATACCTGCTTTTGCAAGGACCTCAGCAGCGCATGATCCACTTGGACCACCACCGACGACGGCAACACGCAGCATCTTTGATCCGCTCCGCGGAATTACTTAAATGAAACTTACTTCCCTGAAAGGGATTTTGGGACCCCCTGGCGCCCCCCCTTACGATCTATAGAACACTGCATCAAATTTGTGGCTCGAGCAGTCAGCGCTCGACGCATCAGTCGAGATGACATTCCCGTTGCCCGCCGCTCGCGTCCTCAGAGACGGGCTAAGGGGGGAGCCCTGAGACTGCTAGTGGCTTGCTTGATCGTGTTTGCAGGCGCCATAACCACGGTGGTATTTGGTCAAAGATTGCTTGCCTGGCTTATGGTTCCAGCTCCTATTGAGGGCATACAGGCGCGTCCTGCTGCTGATGGACGGTTGCTCGGACACTTTTCATATCCAGAAGCCTCAGACCAGAATCTGGTTGTTATGCAACCTGGAATTGAGCTTCATCATGAAGCGGCTGAAGCTTTGAGTGCCATGCTTGCAGCTGCATCTGCAGATGGTGTTGATTTAAGGATGTTGAGTGGTTTCCGCTCCCACGATTTGCAAAAGCAAATCTTTTTTGAGGTCAAATCAGATCGGAATCAGACAGCAGCCGAACGGGCCAAAGTGTCTGCGCCTCCTGGTCATTCTGAACACAGCACTGGTTATGCCATTGATCTTGGTGATGGATTAGTTCCTGCGGCGAATCTTTCTGAGAGTTTTGAATCAACTTGGGCGTTCCGTTGGCTGCAAGATAATGCGGCTAGATATCATTTCGTACTCTCCTTTCCTCCCGGCAACTCACAGGGCGTGACTTATGAGCCTTGGCATTGGCGATTTGAGGGTTCAGCTTCTGCTCTGCAACTATTTGAAGCTGCTCGTAGATTAGATTAGCTATATGTAAAGAATTGATATGACAGGCTTTAGTGCATTTCGCATGAAGCTTTATCCAGCTCTTTTCTTACAGGTCAAGAGAAATACTTCAAACCCAAACTGTGTTAAGTAGTTGACATATCTTTGCCTAAGTTTTTGCCTGTTTCTGTCGACCTTATGAGTTGAATTCACCAATTACTTTCAGATCAAGCCCACATTGCCTAGAGCTACAAAGTGCTCACCAGCAGACTGAGTGACTGCTGGTGAGCACTGATCACAGTAAAAGAAGCGGGATTCGAAATCATTTTCTTGGTGGTCCCACAAAAAGCTGTTCAGCCTGCGCCAACTTTGCGGTCTATTTTTCGACCTCAACGCAAACAGTGATGGCCATTAACTGCTCCCTTGCCGCAATGACTGGTTCAGCCTTCCCTTTGAGCTGCTCAGCAGCCTCTGCAAGGGTTAGATCCTTATCTTTGCGAACCTCTTGGACGGCATCACGGAAGATCTTGACCTGATCACGGTATTCACTCACTTCCGCTTTATTGAGCTGTTCCTTGGAATTACTGAGGGTTTTAAGTGCCTGATCTAGAGATTTAGTGGTTTTTTCAGCCTGGGCCACCGTTGATTCAGGCGTCAGGGCATTCAACGCCTCTACAGCTCGATCAACCTCATCACGGGCCGAGCACACCAATTCGACGCCCTGTGCAACCTTGACCTGATCATTAGCGGCCTTTTCACTGGATGACTGACAAGAGACAAGGGTGAGCGATAAAGCCAAAACAGCGGGTATCAAGCGGATTGCAGCCATGAACCAAAATGATCGGATTCCAGAAATCTACTCAGTTTTAGCCAAATAAATACTCAGTGATCCAAAGGGTTTTGCTGCCTCTGGCGATCTTTTATAGGACAAGCGTTTGCGCTTGATAGGCAACTACAAACAGCCAATCCTTTTACCTGACCATGGCTTGAACCCTTGGACTGGCTAGAGGCCCTTGCCATGTATAAACAGCTGAAATGTGCTCTTTGGCTCCATTCGAGCAGTCGAAAAAGTATCTAGCTTGGAATATCTGACCTGTGAGTAGCGGCGGTGCAGAAGGCAAGTTGGATCTCACATTGAGATATCCTTTCGCCACTACGCCTGTGGGCGTGTCTTTCCCCTTAGTACGTCTCGCACTCATGAGCGCCCAGGCCCAGGCGATCCGCAACATAGCGATTATCGCCCACGTTGATCACGGTAAAACTACTTTGGTAGATGCCCTGTTGGCTCAGTCCGGGATCTTCCGAGACAACGAGGCTGTGCCCACTTGTGTAATGGACTCCAACGATTTGGAGAGGGAAAGGGGCATTACGATTCTCTCAAAAAATACGGCCGTTACTTATAACCAGACGCGGATCAACATTGTTGATACTCCAGGGCATGCTGATTTTGGAGGTGAGGTAGAGAGGGTTCTTGGCATGGTTGATGGTTGTTTGTTGATAGTCGACGCCAATGAGGGCCCTATGCCGCAGACTCGTTTCGTCCTTAAAAAGGCACTCGAGCAAGGACTACGGCCGATTGTGTTCGTTAACAAGATTGATCGTGCACGGGTAGATCCAGAAACCGCTGTAAATAAGGTTCTTGATTTATTTATTGAGCTAGGTGCAGATGATGACCAATGTGATTTTCCGTATTTATTCGGTAGTGGTATGGGTGGTTTTGCCAAGCCTGATATGGCAACCGAATCTGACAATATGAAGCCACTATTCGATGCTATTCTCCGCCATGTTCCGCCGCCGGTTGGTGATGAGAATAAACCACTTCAGCTTCAGATCACTACTCTCGATTATTCAGATTTCCTAGGTCGGATTGTTATTGGCCGGGTTCATAATGGAATTATACGCAATGGTCAGAGTGCATTGTTGCTAAAGGATGATGGCAGCATTAAGCGTGGTCGGATAAGCAAGCTATTAGGTTTCGAGGGGCTGCAGCGAGTTGAGATACAGCAAGCTGGGGCAGGCGATCTAGTCGCTTTGGCTGGTTTTGATCAAGTAAATATTGGCGAAACTATTGCCTGTCCGGATGAACCGAAGGCTTTGCCTTTGATTAAGGTAGATGAGCCTACTTTGCAGATGACTTTTGTTGTGAATGACTCTCCCTTCGCCGGGAAAGAGGGCAAATTTGTCACCAGCCGTCAGCTGCGAGATCGTTTAAATAAGGAATTACTTACTAATGTTGCCTTGCGGGTTGAGGACACTGATTCGCCAGATCGTTTTGCAGTAAGTGGCCGCGGCGAATTACACCTGGGCATCTTGATAGAAACCATGCGCCGTGAGGGTTTTGAGTTTCAGGTATCCCAACCCCAGGTGATCTTTCGAACCATTGATGACATTCCTTGTGAGCCTGTAGAAACCTTAGTAATAGATGTTCCTGATGTAGCGGTTGGAGCTTGTATCGAAAAGTTGGGAGTCCGTCGTGGTGAAATGCAGAATATGGAGTCAGGTAGCGATGGTCGCACTCAGCTTGAATTTGTCGTTCCTTCAAGGGGTTTGATTGGATTTCGTGGAGAGTTTGTACGTGCTACACGGGGTGAGGGAATTATGAGCCATTCGTTTTTTGAGTATCGGCCGATGTTGGGTGAGTTTGATGCTCGCCGGAATGGTGTTTTGATTGCTTTTGAGCAGGGTACTGCCACTTTCTATGCTCTTAAGAATGCCGAGAATCGTGGTCAGTTCTTTATTTCTCCAGGAGCCAAGGTATATAAAGGGATGATCGTTGGCGAAAACAGTCGCCCTCAAGATCTGGAGTTAAACGTATGTAAAGCCAAACAATTAACCAATATCCGCTCTGCTGGTGCAGAGGAACTTGACACATTGCAGACACCGCTGCAGATGACTCTTGAACGAGCCCTTGAGTACATCGCTTCTGACGAGATGCTTGAAGTCACACCAGAGTCCATTCGCTTACGCAAGTTACCAACTAAGAAGTTGGCTAAGCGCTAATTCTCGAGGAGTTGGAATCTCAGCCTTTTGCACTCATCAACGATTCACGTTTTAAGCAAGCGGTGGAACTTTTTAACTCTGCTGATTGGTATTCCGCCCATGATGCCTTTGAGGAGCTTTGGTATGAGACATCCGGACACGAGCATCGGATCATTCAAGGAATTCTTCAGATAGCCGTCGCTCAACTCCATTTGGAGCGCGGAAATCGTCGCGGGGCCACCATCCTTTATGGCGAGAGCCTTGGGCGTCTAAAGGCGTTAGGAGCATCAGGACTGGGTTTGGATCTTGAAAAATTCTGCGCTTCTGTGAGCAAACGTTTGCAACAGCTTCAGCAGGGGCTGGATCCCGACGTTTGCACTGTCCCAGGGTTGATTTACTACAGCGAAGCCGCTGGGTAAATTAGCTATATAGCTTCTTGCTTGTTCCGCTTTGCCTGCGCTTGTCCAAGTTTTGACCAGGAGTCTCAAAGTTCGTCTTGTCTTGGCGGCAGCTCTAGTTGGGATGTCGTGCCCAGCTGTTTATAGCCAAGAGGGTATAGCCCCTGCTTCTTCAGAAGAAGGAGGTTTGATCACCATTGAGTCAGATATACAGAGTGCAGATAGCGTCACAGGGGTTGTCACTGCAGTAGGGAACGTTCGCATTGTTTATCCAGCCCGTGGCATTGTTGCCACCGCTAGACAGGCTCAGTACTTCAGTAATGAAGACCGTGTAGTGCTTACCGGTGATGTTGATGTGATTAGGGAAGGGGCAAACACTTTGAAGGGTGAGAGGGTTGTTTATCTACTTGAGGAGGAGCAAGCAGAGGCCTACCCAGAGCCCGGCGCTCAGGTATTTACTTCAGTATTTATCAAATCGAACAAGTCGGCGCAAACGCCTCTAGATCAATGAGCCTTTGCCTAGAGCAGGTAGCGCTCACCCTCGGAGGCCGCTACCTGGTAAAAGATGTGTCTTTGCGCCTTGATCCAGGTGAGGTTGTTGGTTTGCTCGGTCCTAATGGCGCGGGTAAGACAACAACGTTCAACCTTGTAATTGGTTTGTTACGTCCTGATCACGGTCAGGTATTGCTTGATGGCAAATCTGTAGCGGACTTGTCGATGCCCAATCGAGTTCGTCTTGGTCTGGGCTATCTCCCTCAAGAGCCAAGTGTTTTTCGTCAGCTCACTGTGCGCCAGAACTTGAAGATTGCGCTTTCGCAGAGTCACTTGAACAAGTCTGAGCGTCTGGATCGTCTTGAGCAGTTGATTGAAGACTTTCATTTGCGTGCTTTTGTCGACCGTCGCGGGTATCAGCTATCTGGCGGTGAACGACGTCGCTGTGAGGTGGCCCGAGCCTTAGCGGTGGGGCTAGAAGGGCCTACTTATCTCTTGTTAGATGAACCATTCGCTGGTGTTGACCCAATGGCAGTGGCTGATCTTCAGGGTTTGATTCATACCCTTCGGCAGCAAGGTATGGGCATCCTGATTACTGATCACAATGTTCGCGAAACACTCGCTATCACTGATCGTTCTTACATCCTTACTGAAGGCAGCATCCTGGCTTCAGGTCGTTCTGAGGAAGTTGCAAACAATCCTCTCGTACGGCGTCACTATCTAGGTGAGGGGTTTCAGCTTTGAATTATTGGCGCTTTGCAAAGTTGAAAGACGATGAGTCTTGGCCAATGAAGTTCTTGAGCTGGGTTTCCTCTAAATGGCGGCTTATTCCTCTATTGGATCGATGGCTTTTAGGTGAGTTGATACAGATTTTGCTTTTCGCAATTGTTGCATTCACCGTGGTGTGCCTCTCCGCGGGAGTGATGTTTGATTTGGTTCGCAAGATTGTTGAGTTCCACCTGCCGCTGCATTTCGCTCTGCAAGCTTTTAGCTTGCGCGTGCCTTATTTCCTGGTCATCTCCTTTCCGATGTCCACACTTTTGTGCACATTGTTGGCCTACAGCCGCCTTTCTTCCAATAGTGAACTCACGGCACTGCGCAGTCTAGGTATCACAACTAGAAGGATGATTGCACCGGCATTGGTGCTGGCAATATTTATGACCGGACTTACTTTTGTCTTTAATGATGTCATCGTGCCAAGAGCGAATAGCAGTGCAGATGTTGTCCTAAAACGTGCTCTTGGCAAGTCCATTGCTACAGAGAAAGGCAAGCATGTCACGTTTTCTCGTTTTGGACAGATTCGAGGCGCGAAGGCCGAGGACACTAATCAGGGCCTTACGCATTTGTTTTATTCAAGGGAATTTAATCGTGACAAGATGCAGGATGTAACTGTGATTGATTTATCTCGTCTCGGCTACACCCAGATGCTCAAGGCCAATAGAGGTGTCTGGAATGAGCAAAAGGCGATGTGGGAATTTTTTGATGGCAACATTCTTACGCTTACGCCTACTGGAAGCATGAATAAAATCAAATTTGATCGTTATCTTTATTCGCTTGATTCTGGACCAGTAAAGGTTGCCAAACTCCCTAAGGATGCAATTAATATGACGGTTGCACAGGCAATGGAAGCCGAGAAGATTTATAAAGATGCAGGCAACCGTAAAGAGGTCAGGAAAATAAAGGTACGTATTCAAGAAAAATTCACTTTACCGATGACTTGTTTGGTGTTTGGTCTGATTGGTAGCAGCCTTGGTGCAAGACCTAATTCTCGTACTAGTCGGATCCAGGGATTTGGTATTTGCATCCTGCTGATTTTTGGGTATTACACACTCAGCTTCAGCTTTAGTTCTCTTGGACTTATAGGCACCTTGCCTCCAGTGTTGGCACCTTGGCTTCCAATTTTAATTTCTTTGGCTGCTGGCGGAGTGTTACTACATCAGTCAAGTAAGTGAATGGCAACGGCAGAATTAGATCATTGACTTAAAGCACTTGGTTTTAGGAGTGACGTTGGCTGACCTCTCTGCCTCTCTTGGCGATCCTGTTTTGGCTTTGGGGCTGATGGCATTTGCACTGCTGTTGATTGCCCTGCCGATTGCTTTTTGGGTGGTTTCAGGGGCTACTAGCTCTGCTGCTGTGAGAGTCCTAGTGGCCTTGGCCAACCTGGTGCTTACTGCTCAATTGATCTTGCGGTGGTGGCAGTCGGGTCATTTCCCAGTTAGCAACCTCTACGAATCTCTCTGTTTTCTCGCTTGGGCTTGCACACTCACACAGTTGTTGGTGGAGCGCTCCTGGCCTTCGCCGATTGTTTCAGCTGCTGCTACACCAATGGCTTTGCTTTGTGTGTCTTTTGCCAGCTTTGCATTACCAGAAACTCTTCAGGAGGCCTCTCCTCTAGTACCGGCACTTCGCTCAAGTTGGCTGGTGATGCACGTGAGCGTAATCATGTGCAGTTACGCTGCCCTGCTTGTTGGTTCTTTCTTGTCAGTAGCGGTTTTGTTTACTGATCGCCAGCAAACTTTGGAGCTACGTAGCAGTTCAATTGGAACGGGTGGCTTTCGTCAGGCAAAGTTAGCTAAATCTGCTTTGGATCAGAGTGAGGGTCTGCAGCTGAGTCCGATTAGTTTGAGTCGTACTGAACAATTAGATAGTCTTAGTTATCGCACTATTACCGTGGGCTTTTTGTTGCTCACGATTGGCTTGATTAGTGGTGCTGTATGGGCGAATGAGGCTTGGGGGAGTTGGTGGAGTTGGGATCCAAAAGAAACCTGGGCTCTGATTTGTTGGCTGGTGTATGCGGCTTACCTGCATACACGTTTTAGCCGTGGTTGGAGCGGGCGACGTCCTGCTTTAGTTGCCGTGGCGGGCATCGTGGTGATAGTTGTTTGTTATATCGGTGTGAATTTGCTTGGCATCGGTTTGCATAGTTATGGCTGGTTCTTCGAGGCCTGATCTTCTTCAATTAATTGGTTGCAGATACAACTATCCGCCCCGGAGGATAAGGGCGGAAGAGATGTAATCAGCCTGAAGATTCTAGATAAGACCAGAACAACTCAAGGTCGCTTGCTGTTGCGGATGCCGCGGATTGCCTCGGCGTAATCGGGTTGGTTGAACACACCGGAACCACTCACGATGGCGTTTGCTCCAACCTCAATTACTTTCCAGGCATTCTCAGCTTTGATACCTCCATCGACTTCGATCCATGGATCGAGACCCTTCTCGTCGCAGATTCGGCGCAGGTCGCGGATCTTTTGCACTTGATTGTCGATGAAGCTTTGTCCACCGAAGCCTGGATTGACGCTCATGATCAAGACCAGGTCGCAAAGCTCTAGGCAGTACTCAATTGTGTCTAGAGGGGTGCTTGGATTAAGCACTGCACCAGCTTTCTTGCCCAGGTCCTTTATCTGCGCAAGGTTGCGGTGCAAGTGCGGGCACGCTTCAACTTGCACATAGATGTGATCTGCGCCGGCTTTGGCGAAATCTCCTACATACCTTTCTGGTTCCACAATCATCAGGTGGACATCAAGGGGCTTGCTGGTTACAGGCCGTAGTGCTTCCACGATCAAGGGGCCGATCGTGATGTTCGGCACAAAACGACCGTCCATCACATCCACATGAATCCAATCTGCTCCGGCTTGATCTACAGCCTTAACGTCTTCTCCTAGGCGGGAGAAGTCGGCAGAGAGGATCGAGGGGGCGATTACCAGGGGCTTCGTGCTCATCGATCTGTGTTGAGGACTGGGAGATTCTATGAATCGGCTGTATCGGCGGTTTTCTTTGTTGACTGCACTGATACAGTGAGCAGCGCTTTAGAGCCGAGAACCACTGCGGCATCGGGTCCTTTCACGTGATAAGCGGATTCCGTTTTGCACGTGAGAACAGTCCAGCCCTGCTCGCTTCTTTTGTTGCCACAACCTTTCCCACCGCCGCATACCAGTGGATCGCACACTTATTCAGGAAATTCTCGAGGTCGTTGAGCAAGCGGCCATTGCTTCGGCACATCTGACCGGTCTCGGAAAGAAGGACGAAGCTGATGCTGCTGCTGTGGAAGCCATGCGTGAGCGCATGGGGCAGATCCAAATGCAGGGTCGCATCGTGATTGGAGAGGGAGAGCGAGATGAGGCTCCGATGCTTTATATCGGCGAAGAAGTTGGCAGCGGTAGTGGTCCAGGCGTTGACTTTGCTGTTGATCCCTGTGAGGGAACAAATCTTTGCGCTAACAGCCAGCGTGGCTCGATGGCTGTGTTAGCTGCCTCCGATCGCGGTGGTCTTTTCAATGCTCCTGATTTTTATATGAAGAAGCTGGCGGCACCCCCGGCGGCTAAGGGCAAGGTGGACATCCGTAAGTCCGCCACCGAAAACATCAATATCCTCAGCCAATGTTTAGGGCTTGCTGTCAGTGAGCTCACCATTGTTGTCATGGATAGAGCTCGTCATAAAGATCTGATTGCTGAAATACGTGCCACTGGTGCTCGTGTGCAACCCATTTCCGATGGAGATGTACAAGCTGCTATTGCTTGTGGTTTTGCTGGTACTGGTACCCACTGCTTGATGGGCATCGGAGCAGCTCCAGAGGGTGTGATTTCAGCAGCTGCGATGCGTGCACTTGGCGGGCATTTTCAGGGTCAGTTGGTGTACGACCCTGCCATTGCTCAAACAAGTGAGTGGGCCGACTACACCAAGGAAGGCAATATTGCTCGCCTAAATGAGATGGGCATCACCGATGTGGACAAGATTTATGAGGCCAGTGAATTGGCTTCTGGTCAAAATGTTGTCTTCGCTGGGAGTGGCATCACTGATGGCTTGCTGTTCCATGGAGTTAAGTTCGAGCCTGACTGCACCCGCACTAGCAGCTTGGTGATCAGCACTCTTGACAACTCAGCTCGGTTTACCAATACCGTGCATATCAAGGAAGGCGCTAAGAGCATTGCTCTTAGCTGACCGCCCTACGACAGGATCCAAGGAAGGTCTCCATGCACATTGCCGTGGTCGGCTTGAGTCATCGCACGGCGCCGGTGGAAATCCGTGAGAAGCTCAGTATCCCTGAGCAAACCATGGAGACCTCCCTGCAGACTTTGCGGGGTGATGAACAGGTTCTAGAGGTTTCGATACTCAGTACATGTAATCGGCTAGAGATTTATACCTTGGTTCGTCACCCTGAAAGGGGTATCTCAGCCATTAGCGACTTTCTTGGTAAACACTCTGGTCTGGCAAAGGAAGATCTATCTCCCCATTTATTTAATTATCACCATGACGAGGCTGTCGCTCACCTGATGAGGGTGGCCGCTGGTCTTGACAGCCTGGTTTTAGGAGAGGGGCAGATCCTTTCCCAGGTCAAGAAAATGGTGCGTTTGGGGCAGGAACATAAATCGATGGGTCCGATTCTCAACCGTCTGCTTACTCAGGCGGTGAGCACAGGCAAGCGCGTACGCAGCGAAACCAACTTGGGAACGGGTGCCGTATCGATTAGCTCAGCTGCTGTGGAGTTGGCACAACTGAAACTCGGTCAGTCTCGTGGTGAAGATCAGTTAGTGAGCCTTGAATCGGAATTGGTTGCTGTGGTGGGTGCGGGCCGTATGAGTCGATTACTGCTTCAACACCTTCAGGCGAAGGGTTGCTCAGGGGTGATGTTGCTAAATCGCACGATGCAAAGGGCTGAGTCTCTCTCTGCTGACTTTCCTGATCTACCCGTTGAGTGTCGCTCTCTTGATGATTTGAATCACTGTCTGAGCACTTGTTCACTGGTATTTACCAGCACGGCTGCTGATGATCCGATCGTCGATGCAGCTTTGTTAACCCAGCTGAAACGTCGTAGTTTTCTACGTCTTATTGATATTGGTGTGCCACGCAACATCGCTTCAGATGTTGCCGAGGTGCCTGGTATTGAGGCTCACGATGTAGATGATCTTCATGAGGTGGTCTCTCGCAATCAGGAGGCCCGTCAGCAGATAGCCCGTGAAGCCGAGGTTGTTCTGCAAGAAGAGACGCGACTGTTCTTAGAGTGGTGGGACAGCCTGGAAGCAGTGCCAACGATCAATCGCTTGCGGGCTTCTCTTGAGGCTATTCGAGCAGAGGAATTGCAAAAAGCCCTCAGTCGTATGGGACCAGATTTTTCCGCTCGTGAGCGCAAGGTGGTCGAGGCTTTGAGTAAGGGGATTATTAATAAAATTCTCCACACTCCCGTAACCCAGCTACGCGCTCCTCAGGCCCGTCCAGAGCGACAAGAGGCACTACGTGTGGTTGAGTGTTTGTTTGAGCTGGACGCTCCACAAGAGGATGGTTAGGCCTGTTTTGATTATTGGTCGCGTTTCGACTCGTAGAAGTCTTGTTGGATATTTGCCGCAGGCAGCTTTAGATGGTCAGCCGTCCAGTAAGTTTGCTGCGCAACGCCGATTTGCGGGGGCGGCATGAAGCGTGTTTTGGCCATCATTCTTGGAGGAGGAGCAGGAACGCGCCTCTATCCCCTGACTAAAATGCGGGCTAAGCCTGCCGTACCACTGGCGGGCAAGTATCGCTTAATTGATATCCCAATTAGTAACTGCATCAACTCGAGCATCAACAAGATGTACGTGTTGACACAGTTCAACAGCGCTTCTCTCAACCGGCACCTCAGTCAGAGTTACAACCTCAGTGCTGCTTTCGGGCAGGGATTTGTAGAAGTTCTTGCGGCACAGCAAACCCCAGAAAGCCCTTCATGGTTTGAGGGAACTGCAGATGCAGTTCGTAAATATCAGTGGTTGTTTCAGGAATGGGATGTTGATGAATATCTAATCCTTTCTGGTGATCAGCTCTACCGTATGGATTACAGCCTTTTTGTGGAGCACCACCGTCAGTCAGGAGCTGATCTCACTGTGGCAGCTCTTCCTGTAGATGCAGAGCAGGCAGAGTCATTCGGTCTGATGCGCACAGATAGCGATGGCAATATCAAGGAGTTTCGTGAAAAGCCCAAGGGTGATTCATTGAAGACCATGGCTGTAGATACCTCTCGCTTTGGTCTTTCACAGGAATCAGCACAAGAGAAGCCCTATCTCGCTTCGATGGGGATCTATGTCTTCAGTCGGAATACTTTGTTTGATTTATTGCATAAGAACCCCACTCACAAGGATTTTGGCAAGGAGGTGATCCCAGAGTCACTGGCTCGCGGTGACAAACTTAAAAGTTACGTGTTTGATGATTACTGGGAAGACATCGGCACTATCGGGGCTTTTTATGAGGCGAATTTGGCGCTGACTATGCAGCCCTCTCCTCCGTTCAGTTTCTATGACGAGAAATTCCCGATATACACCCGTCCGCGTTATCTACCCCCTACCAAGCTTGTAGACGCGCAAATCACGGAATCGATTATTGGCGAGGGATCCATTCTCAAATCATGCAGCATTCACCATTGCGTACTTGGCGTGCGCAGCAGGGTCGAGAGCGATGTGGTTTTGCAGGATTCCCTGTTGATGGGATCTGATTTCTTTGAATCATCCGAGGAGCGCACCCTTCTTAGGCAGGGCGGAGGTATTCCTTTAGGCGTTGGTCAGGGCACCACGGTCAAGCGAGCCATCCTCGATAAGAACACGCGTATCGGCAATAACGTCACGATCGTCAACAAGGACAATGTTGAGGAGGCCGATCGTGCTGATCAAGGCTTCTATATCCGTAATGGGATCATTGTGGTGGTTAAAAATGCCACCATTTCTGATGGCACCGTGATTTAACTCTGAGCAAGGCTATGCAAATAGCTGATTTTAGAAGACTTTGCTGTTTAAAAATAGGCTTTCTTTTCAACAGTGAGGATGGTTCAACCCTGACATAGCAATCCAGATCGCAGCAGATTGGGGTTGCCATGGGCACACTGACGCCAGTTGATGGTTTAGCGGCGATGTCCAAGGCACATTTCGGTTTGATCGGTCTTGGCGTGATGGGTGAAAATCTTGTGCTCAACGCTGAGCGCAATGGTTTTACTAGTGTTGTTTACAACCGCACTTACTCCAAAACTGAGGAGTTCCTTAAAGGGCGTGGAGCTGGCAAAAAAATACAGGGTGCTAAAGACCTTCAGGAATTTGTCGACAAGCTTGAACGTCCGCGTCGGATCTTGATGATGATCAAGGCTGGTGCGGCTACTGATGCGGTGATCGATCAGATATCCCCATATTTGCAAGAGGGCGATTTATTAATTGATGGTGGAAACTCCGAATTTCGCGATACCGAAAGACGTGTTGCCCAGTTGGAGAGCAAGAGTTTTGGCTATATCGGCATGGGTGTATCCGGTGGGGCAAAGGGCGCACTTGAAGGGCCGAGCATGATGCCTGGCGGAACAAAGGCCTCTTATGACGCCATTGAGAGCCTTGTTCGCAAGATGGCAGCACAAGTAGAAGATGGTCCCTGTGTGACCTATATCGGTCCAGGAGGATCTGGCCATTTCGTTAAAACCGTCCACAACGGTATCGAGTACGGCATTGAGCAGATTCTGGCTGAGGCTTATGACCTGATGAAGCGCGTTGGTGGCATGACCGGTACCCAGATGGCCGATGTTTTGGCCAATTGGAATGCCACAGAAGAGCTCTCTTCTTATCTAGTTGAGATCACCGAAGTGTGTTTGCGCACCAAAGACCCTGAAGATGGCAGTGATCTTGTTGAGAAGATCATGGATAAGGCCGGCCAGAAAGGCACTGGTCTTTGGACAGTCGTGAGTGCATTGGAGTTGGGTGCTTCAGTACCAACTATCTATGCCTCTCTAAATGGCCGCGTGATGAGTTCGATGAAGTCTCAGAGGGTTGCCGCCGAGCCGATTCTGCATGGATCGCCGATTAGGCCATTCGATCTTGGTAGCCCGGCAGATGACATGGCACCACTTATGGACGCCGTTGTGCTTGCCTGCATGGCTAGTTACGCCCAGGGTATGGAGCTGCTACGGATTGCTTCTGCTGAATACAACTACAACTTGCATATGCCCTCGATTGCACAAATTTGGAAGGGTGGTTGCATCATTCGTGCCCGTCTCCTAAAGCGTATTCAGGATGCTTTCAATGTTGACCCTCAGCTTGCCAACTTGCTGATCGATCCTTGGTTCGCCGAACAGGTTGACCGTCGCCTACCAGGCTTGGCAAAGGTGGTAGCTGGAGCTGCGGAAAGCGGTATCCCAGTCCCTTGCCTGAGCAGCACGCTTGATTACATAAATAGCTATCGCACGGCACGTTTACCGCAGAATTTGGTTCAAGCAATGCGCGATTGCTTCGGGTCACATACCTACCAGCGAGTAGACAAGGACGGCACCTTCCATACAGAGTGGCTTGACTGAGGAGCTTGTGATGACTACCTACAAAGTCGAGTTAGCTAGTGATCCACAGGAGCTTGCACGTCGTGCCGCCCAGAGTATTGCTACTTATATTGATCTAGCTCTTGATCAGCGGGATAGAGCTCAGATTGCCCTCTCTGGAGGCAATACACCTGCTGTTGCCTATAAGTTGTTGGCTCAGGAGCATTTGCCCTGGGATCGGGTGGATGTTTTCCTTGGTGATGAGCGCTGGGTTGACTCCAGTGATGAGGCAAGCAATGCCCGTATGTTGCGCTCGACTCTGCTTGCTGCTGGACCTGGATCTCAGGCGGCATTTCATCCAGTGCCAACAGTGGAGCTAACAAGTCCTGAGGCCAGTGCTGAGGCTTACGCGACCATGGTGCAGGAGGCTTGTGGAGGTAATCCTCCAGTATTTGATTTGATGTTGTTGGGCCTTGGTGATGATGGTCATACGGCTTCATTATTTCCAGGAACTGAAGCACCCGCTGTAGTTGATCAATGGGTCACTGTTGGCCGTGGCAAAGGGCTAGAGAGAATCACTCTTACGGCTCCGGTGCTTAGTTCAGCTCGCGAGGTGATCTTTTTAGTAAGTGGTGTGGGCAAGCAGGTTGCCTTGAAGCGGTTACTAGATCCTGCTGAGTCACCTGAACGTACGCCTGCACGTTTGGTGCAACCTCGCTCGTCGATTCTTGTGTTAGCAGATGAGGCTGCTGCTGGCGGTCTTTAATGGTTCGGCTGCAAGCTGGACTGAAGTTATGGCATATATCTAGTGCTCTTTGAGCTCTTGGGTGTTTAGAGCTTTAATAGC
This sequence comes from uncultured cyanobacterium, assembly GCA_913047395.1. Classification (GTDB taxonomy): domain Bacteria; phylum Cyanobacteriota; class Cyanobacteriia; order PCC-6307; family Cyanobiaceae; genus Prochlorococcus. The sequence goes on along the minus strand of CAJWUF010000001.1, from coordinate 63,946 downwards.
CCAATGCTTTTTATCTAGGTTTTAGCTGTTTTTCTTGTATGGCTCCTTTCTTGTAAAGCTTGGAATTATTCAGAATGATTTGTCTGACTTGATTTAGACGAGCGACTTCATGAAGATTGTGATAGCTAAAACTCCTAGTGCTCCGAGTAGAACACCTTCGCCGAAGCCAACCCAAAAGATGCCATAGTCGCTGACCTTAAACTTTTGCTGAGCCCATTCGACTCTTGACTTATGCCACTCAAGTGGAGGGATCACAAGCTCAATTACAGGTGATGTACCTTAAATTTATAGCTTATTTTTATGGGCTTTTACATTTAATGCAATCAAATGAATCATAGTTTAAATATTTCTCAATACTCTCATATCGTTATTTGCTGGATGCGTTGAAGTGGAGGCCGCTTGCGTTTGAGCTTATATCCAATGATTGCTAATAGATAAGCCAACCTTCTTTATTTTTATTCGCTATGCCAGCGATGGTTAGTTTCTTTAGGTGATTGGATACCGCGGATTCTTTAAGTTAGTTTTTAATGCGATGGACATCACATTGATGGGCTCATGTCTAATCGCCCTAATCACAGCTAAATGGTTTGGTGCTGACAACGTTTTGAATAATGTGGACATTCTTAATGTTAGAGAAAACTCGCTAATAAACGAATGGCTAGTGGTGCTCGATGACTTCATTCTCGCCAACAGGCAAAGCCTCGGCTAGCTCAATATCATTGTATTGTGCTAGCATGACGAAGCAATTAGATCGCTAGCGCCGTCCGCAGCCTAGGAGAGCCTGATGGGATCAACTATTACCGCTCATTTGTCATCGCCTTCCGAGCTCAAATTTAATGTCCACATTCTTCTAGGTTCTGATCACTATGATTTTCCATGCAAATCAACTCAGACAGTCCTAAGCGCTGCAGAAGAGGCTGGAGTGCCCTTGCCGAATTCATGCGGCGTTGGTATGTGCACGACATGTGCAGCAAAGCTATCTGAAGGTAAGGTTGAACTTGGCGAGGGAAGTGTCTGCGCACCTGAGTGTCATGAAAAGGGTTTTATCCTTCTTTGCGTTGCTTACCCTCGATCTAATCTAAAGTTTGTAGCTGGCCTTGAGGATGAGCTTTTTTCGCTTGGTGATCCATACGGTTGATGTTCTTCATTGCAACGCTCAAGGACTTGCAAGAAGCACCTCTTTGAGGCTTGTTGAATACCCTGTATTCAGTGCTTGAGCATCCTCATAATTTTTTATAACTATAATGGTCAGTATTCTTGTTTGTATACCTTTAACTTGTTTCCCTATTTAATCACACCACAAGCTATTTGTTCTCCACTACCTCCTGAAGAAGGATTATCTGTGTAGTCGTCCTTTCCTGAATGAATCACCAGAGACTTATTTATAATTTCCAAGAGCTTAATCCTCGAAGCAGTTTGTGGTGTAGTTGCAGTTTTATAATTTGAGACAATTAGATTAGCTAGATCACCTCGATGTCCTTCACCATCAGGCCCCTGATGGGAATCGTTTTCATCTGGATCCCAGTGGCCTTCTGCACCGAAGCCAGCGATGGCTATTCCATCTTTAATCCCTGCTGCGCACGTGTTGCCTTCATGAATGTGAAATGCGTGTTCACCGGGAGTTAAATTCTTAAGGTTTGATTCAATCAGCAAACCCGCATTTGTATCTTTAAGCTTGATAAAACCTATTGGCCTACCAACACGATTAGGATGGATTTCATATATCCCCACTATCTTATCGCTACCACATGCAGTCAGCAGAGGAAGGGCGCCGCATGTCAATGCTAATAATACCTTGCGCAAATGATGCTTAGAACTACAGAAAGGATTTAATTTCATAGTCCTTCTGGTCGGTATATCTACTTTCTAGTCCCAACCAATTCCCATAGCAATAAGTGGTTTCAGCCATAGCAATGCACTTCAAATCGACCTTTGATAAATACGACGACTGTTCTGCGACATATTGTCACCTTGAGATATCAGCCTTGACTGGTCGTCGACAGATACCATCGCCTACGCAATGCAAAAAAGAACTAGGGGAGCTCATAAGTGGCTGTGAGCTCTAGCAGAAAGCAGCAGTATTAGGAGATGACGATGCCGCCATGTTGATTGAGGAGCACTGTCAGCGACCCACAAGTCATCAACCTTTTGACAGCCCAGTCGAGCCGCTGTTGTTTGATTCCAACCTACCGCTAGCGCGAAACTATTGAAAAATGGCCTAGTCATCGCTCGCTAAGAAACGCTGGCGTGATCTGGATCCTGGAGTCAGGAAAACCGGCGATATTTTCGCTTTGCCCTGCATCGACACTTTTTTTTGAAAATACATATAAGTATTTTCTCACATTTAGATCTTTATCTTATATGTCACTATCCGACTATTTCACTCAGGTTTATGGTTCGCTTCCTTAGCAACATGCCCTCGATTCGGCTGCGCTCAGGGACAGACCCGAGATGCTGTCAGGCCGGGGTAACCCTTGGAGTAAAAAGTAGTGGCTTTAAATCAATCCAGTCGGTACGCCGACCTCAACCTCGATGAGCAGACCCTCATCAATGAAGGTCGACACATCCTCTGTGCCTATCGGATGAAGCCCAAGTCAGGCACCGGCTACCTTGAGGGTGCCGCCCACTTCGCCGCTGAATCCTCTACCGGTACCAACGTAGAAGTCTGTACCACTGACGATTTCACTAAACGCTTCGATGCAATCGTCTACAGCATCGATGAAGCCAGCGAGGATATGCGCATCGCCTATCCACTGGAACTATTTGACCGCAATATGACCGACGGCAAGATGATGCTCGTATCTTTCTTGACCCTGACGATTGGCAATAACCAGGGCATGGGAGATATCGAGCACGCCAAGATGTACGACTTTTTCGTACCACCAAAAGCGGTCCAATTGTTCGATGGACCGGCAAAGGATATTTCCGATCTATGGCGTGTCCTGGGCCGGCCGGTCGTTGATGGGGGTTACATCGCTGGCACCATAATCAAGCCCAAACTGGGTTTGCGACCACAGCCGTTTGCCGAGGCCGCCTATCAGTTTTGGTTGGGTGGAGATTTCATCAAAAATGATGAGCCCCAAGGCAATCAGACTTTTGCCCCAATGAAAGAGGTCATCCCTTTAGTGGTAGACGCCATGAGGCGCGCACAGGATGAAACTGGCACCGCTAAATTGTTCTCTGCCAATATCACCGCGGATTCCCACGACGAGATGGTTGCTCGTGGCGAATATATCCTCGGAGAGTTCGGTGAGTTCGCCACACATTGCGCCTTTCTAGTTGACGGTTATGTCGGTGGACCAGGCATGGTTACCACTGCCCGGCGCTGGTTCCCTAATCAGTACTTGCATTACCATCGTGCCGGACACGGCGCGATCACCTCGCCTTCCGCTAAGCGCGGTTACACCGGTTACGTGCTGGCCAAAATGTCGCGGCTACAGGGTGCTTCCGGTATTCACGTCGGCACCATGGGCTACGGCAAGATGGAGGGTGAGCGTGACGACCGTGCCATTGCTTACATCATCGAGCGCGATAGCTATACCGGCCCGGCCTACCACCAGGAATGGCTTGGAATGAAGCCGACAACACCAATAATCTCAGGCGGCATGAACGCGCTGCGCCTGCCAGGATTTCTCAACAACCTGGGTCATGGCAATCTGATCAATACCGCAGGAGGCGGGAGTTACGGGCACCTCGATAGTCCGGCAGCCGGTGCCATCTCACTGCGCCAGGCCTACGAGTGTTGGGTTGCTGGAGCTGACCCCATCGATTGGGCCTGCGATCACCGAGAGTTTGCCCGCGCTTTTGAATCATTCCCACAGGACGCCGATGCTCTTTATCCCGGTTGGCGAAACAAATTGGGAGTTGCTGCAGCCTGAGAACTCACTAAAACCGTAGTGTTCTGCTTGTATTGCAATGCTGGCAGAACACTGCTTACTGCTACCCCTGCAAGATGTGCCTAAAGCGGCATGAACAGTGAAAGATCGAAGGTATCTTTAGGTGTTTATAGACCTCGTCCTTGATTCGATCAATCACTTGAATTACTAAGTCCCACTCTGCAAGAGAGGTTGGTGGTTCTTTCTGTCCGTATTCCTACCTAGGTAGTTAGCGACGATCTTTGTCTCAAAAAAGAAAGGTTTATGTCGAATTGGATGACATCGTCCCTATTTAGATGCAGGATACTTCTGTAGCAACCGCTACAAAACGTTCACCTCGCTACAAAGTGAGGCGCAGTTCGACCCAAGCCATGGAACGGGGACTTGGGCCGCTAATCGGACTCTGAATTATGAGCACACTTCTCTATCGCGGACATGACTATGTCCAGCACAAGGAGCCAGCTACTCAATCAAAGTGCGTTGAGTTGACCTATCGCCATGAGCACTACAACACATGTAGAACATCGGCCAGGCGCGATCTTCATCCTGAGATGAATTATCGAGGCATCCATTACACCAAGTAGTTGTTGGGAATAATTCCACTCAATGCTTTTCTTGAGCTCCGCAAGTCGGAGCTTTTTTTATGTCAACGCGCTAGAGAAAGTATCTTTAAAGCTGACATCAGCCACCAGCCTGTTGACTTATTACCTGTACCTGCCAGTTTCCATGACTGCTGAGTAGCTGGTTAAGAATCAGCGTTAAGGATATCTGCGCTGATTGTCCATTTAAAAGTATTCTCCACGCCTGGTTGTTTTGAACAGCTGCCTGTAATAGTTGGACTATTCTGCGTTTGGTTAACCAGGAGAGTTGAAACGAGGAAATTATTCTTGGCCGATACGATTCCTAGTTCGCTCTATCTGAGTAGTTCACTAATTCAATGTAGAATTTCTATGATTTCCTATTTGACCACACGCTTCTGATTACCAGCGTAGTTCCTGTAATTAGATCTGCTTATCTGATAAAACTTATGTTCTCATTCATAGGGAATAGAGTATTAATACGCCTTGGCGATAGACTTAGATCCCAAAATCAAGTTTTCCTTCGTGATTGTCCTGAATTTTCTTTGTGTCCTTAATTGAGCTGAGATTCTTGCCAGGAAATGACATTCAACAGGCACCGCAGAATTTGTCGGTTCTCGTGGCCTCAGCGGCTGATGTTTGTTTGAAGCCCTGGCTTCATGCTGTTGTGCTCATCGATATTGCTGATGTCGATCAGGAAGCCGAATCTTTTTTGGAATTAATCGCTGCTGGAGCAGTTGATCTCACTGTTCGCATTGAGTGTCGAAATCGTGATGGTGATAGGCATCCAGAACATGACCTTGAGCTTGAGATCTACCGCAGCGGCAAGGACCTAAACCTGATGTTGAGTCGGTGTGATCAGCCTGATAGCCCAATGCTTTGGCAAGGTCAGCATCCTGTATGGATGGATGGCAGAAGTGGTCAGCGCTGTCAGCCCCCTGAGGACGGAGCCCCATTGGAGTCTTTTGCCCGCAGGTTGCGAGCATTGTTGGCATTGCCTCAGCAGAGCTAGCTGATTTTGTTTAAGGCTGGTCGGTGAGAGCACCATTGCTCGAACTACTTACCAGACGTGCATATTTGCCGAGGATGCCGGTTGTATAGCGCGGTTGTGGCTTCACCCATGCGATACGGCGACGTTCTAATTCAGCGTCGTCAATGTTCAGTTGAAGCAGTCGCTGTTCGGCATCTACGGTGATGCTGTCGCCTTCTTGCACAAGAGCGATTGTGCCGCCTACTGCCGCTTCTGGTGCTACGTGTCCAACCACTAGACCGTAGGTGCCTCCGCTAAAGCGCCCATCGGTTATTAGGGCCACCTTGTCACCGAGATCTTCGCCGACGATAGCGGCTGTTGGTGCAAGCATTTCGCGCATACCAGGACCGCCAACAGGACCCTCATAGCGCACGACAACTACATCTCCAGCCTTTACTTTGTTGTCGAGGATGGCGGCAAGGCATGCTTCTTCACTTTCAAAGACCTTGGCTGGACCTGTGAGCACAGGTGTTTTTACGCCGCTGATCTTGGCAACACCACCTTCGCTGGCCAGATTCCCTTTGAGGATTGCTAGGTGCCCCTTTGCATATAGAGGATTTGATAGTGGCCGGATCACATCTTGTTCTCTCGAAGGTTCTGATGGCACATCCTTGAGTAACTCGCTGATGGTTTTGCCTTCCACATTGCGGCACTCGCCATTGAGTAGGCCTGCCTCTAGTAAGAGTTTCATTACTTGTGGAATGCCGCCAGCTTTGTGCAGATCAACAGTCACGTAGCGGCCGCTGGGTTTTAGATCACAAATCACAGGTACTTGCTCGCGGATGCGCTCAAAGTCGTCGATGCAAAGATCTATACCTGCGGTGCGAGCAATGGCCAGCAGATGTAGAACTGCATTGGTAGAGCCACCTACAGCCATGATTACGCTGATGGCGTTTTCAAATGCCTCCTTGGTTAGTAGGTCGAGGGGACGGATGTTTGCCTTAATGGCATCTACAAGAACTTCAGCACTGCGTGCTGCGTTGTTCGCTTTTTCTTCATCCTCTGCCGCCATTGTTGAGCTGTGAGGGAGACTTAAACCCAATGTTTCAATCACAGCTGACATCGTGTTGGCCGTGAACATGCCACCACAGCTGCCTGCTCCTGGGCAGGCGTTCTTCTCGATAGCGGTTAGCTGCTCTTCGTTGATCTTGCCGCTGGCATGCTGGCCGACTGCTTCAAAGGCGCTCACCACCGTAAGGTCGCTGCCAGCTAATTTTCCCGGTTTGATCGTGCCGCCATAGACAAATACTGCTGGGATGTTCATCCGAGCCATGGCGATCATGGCGCCCGGCATGTTTTTGTCGCAGCCACCTATAGCTAGTACTCCATCCATGCTTTGGCCATTGCAGGCTGTTTCGATTGCATCGGCAATTACCTCCCGGCTAACAAGGGAATACTTCATCCCTTCGGTGCCCATTGATATGCCATCGCTAACAGTGATGGTGCCAAACATCTGAGGCATGGCGCCGGCCTGACGCGCTGCCTCTTCTGACCGACGAGCTAGGTCATTGAGACCGATATTGCATGGTGTGATCGTGCTGTAGCCATTGGCTATGCCAATGATCGGTTTGTTGAAATCCCCATCACCAAAACCCACCGCTCTCAGCATGGCTCGGTTAGGAGAGCGCTGGATCCCCTGGGTAATGGCGGTGGATCTAAGCATGGTGGCGACTTGAGGACGCAGCCGCCAACTTACCGACTCCCTAGGTCCGAGCTCCTAGATCTTCAAGCTGTCTACGCACATCTGCAATGGCTGCGTTGAGCTCTTCAACACGGTGCTCGAGGTGTTGGCCTTTGTTCTCAGTATCAGAGAAGGACTCCAGAGCTTCTGATCCGTCCTGCATGCGAGGGGCATGCAGCATTGCTCTCTGTTGGCGGCTGCGTTGTCTTCGTTCGGCTTCAGAGATAAGCCACCATGCAAGTCCTGCAGCGCCTAAAACGGCCCCGCTGATTAGTGAGGTGAGGGTGCCGGTAGCTGGCTCACGATGCTGGCCCATAAATACTGGCTCGATCTTTAAATACTAGTTCGCGGTAGCAGAGTTGTGTTGATCTTTTTTCGTTGATGGTTGAACTAACAATTAATACAGATGAACGCGTGTGCTCATCAATAACCTCAACTACGGCAGTTTGCGCCTTAACGAATTTTCTCATCAGAGCTTAAAAACGGTTAATCGTCATTGCTCCTTTATTGGGCCGAACTGGCATGCCTTCTTTTAGTACTCAGCGACGCTGAGATTGCAGCTATTGCTTTGCTTGCCATTATGAGTGCTCGATAGAGATGTTCTTTGTGGTCAGACAGACTAGAGGCTTGAATCTGCTGATACGTGTATTCATCACAATCCTTCGCCCGCTGGTATGGCTTCTAGGACTCGTTTATTTGCTGGTCGAGGCCCGAGAGATGTTTGTCCTGCAGCAATTAGCCAGCATCACTATTTTTGCGGTGTTTGCCTTAGTAGCTAGCTTTCAGATGAAGACATCCCAATTGCTTATGAGGTTGGGGAACCATTCATCTATCGATGCTTTTAGGGCAGGAATACTTATGTTTGTCGCTGCCTTGTTCTCGATGGTCGATGCGGCCATTGATGTCATTATCAGCTCTCTTCAGAGTGAGATCTCATCCATTCTTCTTTTGCCGTTTTTTGTGATCGGCTGGCTTATTAATCTATCCTCAGTGATTCTGGCTCTTGTATCGGCAGAGCTATTTATAAAGATCATCAGGATCTCTTTGCTGAGTGATTTGAGAAGTGCTTCAACAGAGTCTTTTAGCTGAGATAGTTCATAGGCCTTGGCAATAGCTTTTTGGGTGCTGGCAAATATTGGCAATCCTTCCTCAGTCTGATTACCTTCTGCATTAGGCCAATAGAATGTTGTCACCGCTTTATTCCTTCGCTAAATGTGTTACAAATACACACAGCTTGAACAATGGATGTAAATAGGTTTTGTTTCTTGTAAATTCTCTTGTCGACCATAATGTTATCTGTTTGGCATGATGGTCAAGGTCGGTGTTGATAGCTAGCAATCTAATGATTTTGCTTGCACTAATTAATATCTCCCAACTAGGCTAGCTCTAGTGGGGAGTGTTCCATTGATAGCGCTATATTGTGATTTAATGTATAAGTCGAAGGGTCTAAAAATACTTGCTAAAATGGGTATACTTTGCAAGTCGTTGAAGTGCTATTTACATAAATATTGTTAACTATATGGCTAGTTATCTAAGGTTAAGGCGCAAGGCCGGGTTGCCTATGCCTGGGCTGATCTCGCCATTTTCTGTGAGTTCGGGATCGATGCAGGCGCTGTGAATGGTGATGTCTGGGACTGTTTCACCGAGTAGCTTTAGGCCTGGACTAGATGCTAAGGCAGTGATTACCCGAAGTCTGCGGGCTTCTACTTCTTGTTGCTGCAGAAGCCTAAGGATGCTTAGTAGGCGTTCTCCACTGGCTATCTGATCAACATAGATAATCATTCCGGCATTGCTTTCGATGTCATCTGGCACCCCTTCAAGGCATAGTTGGCAGCTAGGTAATACCTGTCGGGCACCTTGCCAGAGTTCAAGCCCTCCGGGGAGCAGTGGAAGTGCCAGTAACGGTACGCTGGACTCGACCACGGTTCCTTCCGTCTCTGCCTGGAGTGTGGTTACCTTTTCACGGCGGTGGGGCAACCAATCTCGCAGTGCTTCATAGGTAAGCCATCGTCCAAGTTCTTCCATGCCGGTGGCATAGATAGCAGGTGGAGTGCCGGCGTTGCGGAGCACCGTGAGCCAGTGGGCGATCAGTGGATGTGGTGGCACCACCACCCTTAGGGTCATTGGCATGAAGTGTGCCTGGGTTGGCAATTGCCATAACGTGGCTGCTCAAACTACTGGCTTATTGTCCTTTTTTTCTTCTATGCATTTTTATTCCTGCTGCTGGAACCGTTTTCGAGTGCTGTTACTGGTATGCCTTTTAATCTTTGTGTTTGGTTGGGCAGATTCTCCGGTGATGGCAATCACTGCTCCGGAACTGCGGGTTAAACAAATCAACCAGGATCTTCCCATGGACATGCATGGATTCGATCTCAAGGAGCAGGACTTCCTTAAGGTCGACCTTAATGGTGTGGACCTTAGTGGGGCCGATCTGCGTGGCGCCGTGTTTAACAGCAGCCAGCTGCAAGAGGCGAATCTGCAGGGGGCTGATCTTGAAAATGTAGTGGCTTTTGCATCTATTTTTGATCGAGCAGATCTTAGGGGCGCTAACTTCACCAACGCCATGTTGATGCAGAGTCGATTTAAGGATGCACTTATCGATGGCGCTGATTTCAGCAATGCAGTGCTCGATCTACGTCAGCAGAAAGAACTATGTGCCAGAGCAGAGGGCACCAATGCCGTTAGTGGTTTGAGCACTCGCGACAGCCTTGGCTGCCGTTCCTGATACCCCACTTGCGTTGTCCTGACTTGATTTCAAAACGTTTGCCCGTAACTGTTTTGACTGGTTTCTTAGGAGCCGGCAAGACCACCCTGCTGCGCCATTTACTAACTCAAGGGGGCCAGCGTTTGGCGGTCATGGTCAATGAATTTGGCACTGTGGGCCTCGATGGTGATTTAATCCGTAGCTGTGGCTTTTGTCCGGAAGAGGAGTTGGATGGCCGACTTGTAGAGCTCAATAACGGTTGTCTTTGCTGCACGGTGCAGGAGGACTTTTTACCCACTATGGAGATCTTGCTAGGCCGGGCGGATCAACTCGATGGGATAGTCGTTGAAACTAGTGGCCTGGCTCTTCCGCGACCACTGTTGAAGGCACTCGATTGGCCGGCTGTACGCACTCGGGTCTATGTGAATGGCGTTGTCACCGTCGTTGATGGTGAAGCCCTAGCAGCGGGTAGCCCTGTAGGTGATCCTGCTGCGCTGGAACGACAGCGCCAGGAAGATCCCAGCCTTGATCATCTCAGTGCTGTTGAGGAGTTGTTCACTGACCAGTTGGAGGCTGCTGATTTGGTGTTAATCAGTCGAGCGGATGTTGTCTCCAGTGACGACCTCGAGAAACTCAAAACTGAACTTATCGAAAAGGTACGCCCTGGCACGACAATGATGCCAATCAGTCATGGCCTGGTTGATCCGGCTGTGGTGTTAGGCCTAAGCGCTGTAGTCGATAGCCACCCCGACAATAATTCTGCTCAACACAATGACCAGCGAGATGTCGACGATGACTTTACTTATGGCGATCACCACGGAGTCGATCATCATCATGACCACACCCATGTGGAGATGGTGAGTGGCACTGTACGTTTTGAAGCTTCTGTTGATCGGGCTGAGGTTGAAGCACTTCTGCCTAAGTTGGCAGCAAAACATCAGGTTTTGCGTCTAAAAGGTCGCTTATGGCTGCCTGGCAAAGCTTTACCTCTTCAGGTGCAGATGGTTGGTCCCAGGATTAGCAGTTGGTTTGAGGCTGCTCCTGAGAATGCCTGGCATCCTCAGGAAGCTGGCGTTGATCTGGTGGTGCTTAGTTTTGAAGAAAAGGCGGCTGAAGCGATTCGCTTTGGTCTTGAAAGCTCTTTGATGTCAGATAATGCCTGAGTGAAGTCAACTTATTAACCAGGTCAAGAGCTGAGCGGGTGGTTATGGTTTGGCTTTTCCATCTTTCGACTCTTGAATATTGCCGTTCATCCAGTAGTCGATTTGCTTGCGGTTGTTGGCAATGTAATTGTTGACTGCTTGCTCTGTTGAGGTGTTCTGAGCATCCAATAGCATGGCATCGAGCTGACTATCGGACAGCTTGAAGCGGGTTAGAAAGGCGACCACTTTGGGATGGTCTTTGTCGAGCCCTAGGCGTGCAATGGCATGGATGCCTTCTTGGCCACCAAAGACATTCTTGGGATCCTTCAGAAAGCGGAGTTTATAGCGGGCAAACATCCAGTGAGGGGTCCAACCAGTCACCACTACCCATCGATCGTCATGGATTGCCCGATCGAGAACGGCTGTCATCGCCGCACCACTTGCTGAAATTAGTTTCAGATTCGATAGGTCATAGGCAGTTAGCGCTTTCTCAGATGCCTGCATCAGCCCTGATCCCGGGTCTATCCCTTGCACTGTGTTGTTGAAGTCGTTAGCAATTTTTGCGTTGCTTAGATCGCTAATGGAGCTAATACGTTGTTTTGGCACATAGTCAGGGACTACCCAGCCAATGCGGCCTGAGTACATCGTGCCAAGATCTACAACTCGATCGCTTACTTTTTGCCAGTATTTATCGTGTGTTTTTGGCAGCCATGCCATTAACATCAAATCGAGCTTCCCGCGAGCGACGGAGTCGTACTGAATACCGATATCTGCCATAACTCGTTCGACAGGCTGCTCATAGTGGCTTTCGATTAGTTTTTCAGCCATAAGGCTTATTACGTCAGCATCAGCCCAGGCGGTCCAGCCGATGCGCAATTGATCTGGTTTGCCGTTCGAACATCCCGATAACCCAGTCATCAGCACTCCAGCGATAACAAGGCTTAGATTTCGCAACTTGTTAGACATTTTCATGAGGAAGTCCAGAGGTTAGTAAAGGCTTTAAAGCGCTGAGGCAATGACTTTCTCGAAAAGTTTGAGGCAGCCAGGCTTTGTGTGAGTCGATCTAGGATTACAGCCAGGATTACCACGGCGAGCCCCCCCTCGAAGCCAAGTCCTACGTCAAGTTGTTGGATGCCTCTTAGCACCACATCACCTAGGCCTCCACCACCAATCATTGATGCGATCACAACCATCGATAGAGCGAGCATGATTGTTTGATTAACACCTGCCATCAAGGTTGGTAGGGCGTTAGGAAGTTGCACTTTCCAGAGCAGCTGTCGCTCTGAGCAGCCGAAGGCACGCCCGGCTTCGATTAGATCGATAGGGACTTGTCGTATTCCCAGGTACGTCAGGCGTACTACGGGTGGCATCGAGAAGATCAGCGTTGCGATAGTGGAGGGGACACGCCCTGTGCCAAAAAACATCACTGCCGGGATTAGGTAGACGAATGCCGGCATGGTTTGCATCAGATCCAATACTGGGCGGGTAATAGCCCAGATGTGTTGGCGACGGGCAGAAAAAATGCCGATCGGGATGCCAATTAGTAGTGCCAGTATTGAGGCTGCAATAACTAGGGCCAGGGTTGAGATCATTGGCTGCCAGAGCCCCATGAACAAAACCAGGTTCAGACCAAGAAGACTGAGAATGGCGAAGCTCAAACTCACTCGCCAAGCTGCGAGTATGGCGATCAGGGGAGCTAGCAGCCAGGGCGCTGGCACGGTGAGGATCTGTTCGATTGCTCCGGCTAGCCCATTAATTGCATGATCAATTACTAGGAAAACTGGTTGCGCATGATTGAGCAACCATTCCACGGTTTTGGTCATGCCCTCGCCTACAGGGCCGGTGCTCACAGTTGCAAAAACTTGGCAAATCACATATTTCATCTCAGGATCATCGAGCGCAACAGTCGACGTGGACTGATCACGCCAATGAGGCGTTGATCTGATCCAATGACTGGAATTGGATATGGGGCGTTGGCTACAAGCTCCATGGCATCGCGGATGGTTGTCTCAGCTGTGAGAGCAGGTCCTTTCTCTGCAGGGATGATTTCACCGTTCTGCTGAAGCACACCTTTGAAGACATTGTTTTCATCAATGATGCAGGCAATTTTCTGAGCTTTTGAGTATTGGTCAGTTTGTTGCAGCAGCAGCTCTGCTTGATTAATTACGCAAGCGGGTGATTCGGCAACGGTATCAACCGTGATCACAGAGGCTGCATCCACATCTTGGAAGAAATGACGCACTTGCTCATTGGCGGGTTTGCAGAGCAGTTCACGTGGTGTTCCACATTGCAGAACTTTGCCTTCTTTCATCAGGGCGATGCGATCACCAAGCCTTACAGCTTCGTCTAGATCATGGGAGATAAATACGATCGTGCGGGGGCTTTCGGCCTGAAGTTCCAGCAGTTGTTCTTGCATCTCGCGCCGAATTAGAGGATCAAGAGCAGAGAAGGCCTCATCCATGAGCAGGATTGGAGGATCAAGTGCGAGTGCTCTGGCTAGGCCAACTCTCTGTTGCATGCCACCAGAGAGTTGTTGAGGCAGCCTGTCGAGATCCTTACCAAGACCAACACGCTCAAGTGCTTCCCTGGCCTTTTCCAGCCTTTTTTGTCGCGGAACTCCCGCAACTTCAAGGCCGAAGGCAGCATTCTCGAGTGCGGTTCGCTGGGGGAAGAGCGCAAAAGATTGAAAAACCATGGCCATTTTGTTACTGCGAAGCTTTTGCAGCTCCGCAGCTGCCAGCTGACTGATCGGCTTGCCTTCAACGGTCACCTCACCCGCAGTTGGGAGTATTAGGCCATTGATCATGCGTAGCAGCGTGGACTTTCCTGAACCCGAAAGGCCCATGACCACAAAAATCTCGCCGCTAGAAATCGACAGCGTTACATCGCGTACGGCAGCTTTGAGTCCGGTTCGAGCATTGAGCTCCTCGGCATCCATGCTTTGACAAAGGTCGTCAAGTGCACGTTCAGGATGCTCACCAAAAACCTTCCAGAGTTTGTCGATGTTGATCTGGGGCGTCATGTCTGACATCGACTCAGTTCAGAGACTATGACTGGTTGCAGGCTTTACCAAGGCAGCTATGAAGTCATTGGCATTGCCTACATTGAAGCATCAGCTGAAAGTGCTTATGGCTTAAGGGATTTGCAGGTTTTTTTGGGCGTTATGGGAACTGATTTGATGTCGTTAGATTTTGATTAGCAGACATCTCTAGAATCATTCGCTAGACTAAGAAATTGGGGATTGCAAAAGCCTTAATGCAACCCTGTTCAGGCCAATGCCGTTCTAGCTGATTCGGAGCTTTTCCGATCTCAATGACATGGCGCATCAAGAAAATCTTCGGCAAGTTTGATTCTGCATGACTTTGACACAACATTCGCAAAAACCATGTCAAGACGATCTACAAAACTTTGGGGATGCACCAGAGCAGGTACGTGATACAGACCATTACCAGCAGGAATATGTTGAGGAATTCACCGACCGATGGGATCGGCTGATTGATTGGAAAGCGAGGGCCGAAGCTGAAGGCGATTTCTATATTCGAATCCTTCGTGAACATGGAGCACGATCAGTTCTTGATGTTGCTACTGGTACGGGATTTCATTCGGTTAGTTTGTTGAAGGAAGGGTTCGACGTAATCAGTGCTGATGGAAGCCCTAATATGTTGGCTAGGGCGTTTCAGAATGCTCGTGACCATGGTCAGCTATTACGCACTGCTCAAGCTGATTGGCGCTTCCTAAATAGAGATATTCATGGCGAATTTGATGCTGTGATCTGCCTGGGTAATTCATTTACTCATCTCTTTCGAGAGAGTGACCGACGCAAGTCTCTGGCTGAGTATTATGCTGTTCTTAAGCATAATGGCTTACTGATTCTTGATCACCGTAACTATGATCGACTTCTCGATCAAGGTGTAGCGGTACGTTCTGGAAAGGGAAATGTTTATTGCGGTAAGGATGTCAATGTAAGCCCTGAGCATGTTGATGAAGGACTGGCTCGATTTCAATATGCCTTTAGTGATGGCAGTACTTATCATTTGAATATGTTCCCTCTGCGGCATGGCTACGTTCGCCGACTCATGAATGAAGTTGGATTCCAGAAGATCACATCTTTTGGAGATTATTTGCCTGGTCATCATGATCCAGATTTTTATGTACATGTAGCTGAAAAGGAATATAAGTTTGACATTGATAAAACAGCTATGTGAGATTACATACGTCAGTAAAATGCAATCCTAATTAATTATGAATTCATCATCAGCAACTGTTGCCGCAACTTATTACGACAGCAGTGACGCAGATCGTTTTTATGCCGAGATTTGGGGAGGTGAAGATATCCATATCGGGCTTTATGAGAGTGCCGATCAAGCCATTGCTTCTGCAAGTGAGCGCACCGTGCAAACGCTTATAGATCTCGCCGGCCCTGCTCCAGCCGAAGGTTGCGTTGTAGATCTTGGTTCTGGTTATGGCGGAGCCTCACGCCGGATGGCTCAGCAATGGCAGGTCAATGTCCACGCTGTAAATATTTCAGCTGTGGAGAATATGCGCCATCGTGATCTAAACCAGGCAGCTGGACTGGCAGGCCGAATAAAAGTGCATGACGCCTCATTTGAGGCGGTTCCACTGCCTGATGGCATAGCCGATGTTGTTTGGAGTCAGGATGCCATTCTTCATTCTGGAAATCGCCTCCAGGTGATGCAAGAGGTTTCTAGGCTTCTAAAGCCTGGAGGTGTATTTGTACTTACCGATCCAATGGCATGCGATGGCATCGAGCCCGATGCTCTTCAGCCGATACTTGATCGCATTCACCTTTCGGATCTTGCCTCTCCCGAGAGATACCGCCTGTGGGCTGAGGCTTCAGGTATGAATAGGCAGGTATGGCAGGACCGCACAGAGATGCTTGTGAGGCACTACACACGAGTCCGTGAGGAGCTGCAAAGACGGCATCAGGAGCTTACGAGTGTGATTAGCCCTGATTATCTGAGTCGTATGGATGCAGGTCTAGGCCATTGGATCGATGGCGGTACTCAGGGGCGACTTTGCTGGGGACTTATGCGCTTCGTAAAGGCCTAAGGAACATTCAAATTATTGTGTACAAAAGTATTTCAGGTAACTACTTTTTAACTGGCGGCCTTCAATATGCTGAACTTGCTCTTAGCCGCTAGCTTTATTTTGAGTTTCCCTTCTCTGTTGGCCTATTCCACGGCCGGTGATGCGGCTAATGCCCATATTCTCGGCTTGAATATGGATACTTGGATGATACTAACGGTGATCTTTCTGGGGGTCTCTTCTTTGATATTTGTAAGGCTCTGGTTCAATATTGCTAAGCAAGGAAAGTGATCTTGATTGCTACTGATAAGTGAGTTCTTGAATTCTTTATGGCGTGTTGTATATTTTTGATTGTCAACCAAAAATTGTATATTTAAAGCAGCTATTGCTAAGGAGAATGAGCTGAAGGTGAAGTTGCTATTGCGATAGTGACCTGTATTGGCGTTTCTTCCTATTTATTCAGGGGTGCTTATAAATAATTAAGAAATTAGTCTATGAGCTTTTTTCAACCAAAGCGGTAGTGCTTGCGAACAGCTTTGTGAATCGTCCATTTGCATGACATGCCAGCAGGGAAAACCACTAGATCTCCGGCCTTGAAATCCACTGATGCTCCTCCATCAGGGGTAACAGTCACTTCACCCTCGAGCAGCAGGCAGGTTTCCTGCTCCCCATAGGTCCATGGAAAGGTGCTGGGCTCGCAGTTCCAGATTGGCCATTCCTTTATGCCTAGCTCGCTAATCGTGCTTTCTGGGCAAGGAGAGGTAACACTGATCATTGCGAGCTAAGTGCTGAAGTATCTGTTGAACCTAGTGCCAAGCCCTAAATTCTAATAAATGGCAAGAGGGGTAATGCCTGCCTCACCGCATCCAATCGAGCTGACTATTGTTGTCGCTAATGGCCTGATGCGGTTTCTTCGCACTCGACTGGCGATTCCCCGACCCCTACCGGTTTTTCTACGGCCCTTTTGGCTGAAGCTTCAGCCACTGTGCGTCAATCTGCAACTCCATCTAGTTCATACGATCGCTTTGGCCATTGCCCTAAGTGAATGGCTGCAGAGATCTATATCCATCTCTACTGGCAACGAAGGTCAAAGCTTTGGTGCTAGGCCTCTGCCAAGAAATGTTCACTTAGAGAATGTGCAGACATCGGATACCTCGCCGTCTTGCCAGCAGAACTCTTTTGATCACGAGGGAGAACTTAATTTCTATAACCCCGACGAGCCGACAGCTTCTAGTGCTGAGCAACTTGAAAGCAAGCCTTTTTTCTTAAATTTGGAAATAAAGAGAAGAGGGCGAACGATGATTGTAATAAAGAGCTAACGCAAGAGCTTAGAGAAGATTTGAATTTTAGCTAGAGTCAAAATAAGACCACTCATCTACTCTTTTTCAATGCATAATTATAATAAAACTAGCCATGTCTCATAAGATAATTTTAAATAATAAGCATTTCTACTAGGCACTGCTTGCTAGATAGATTCACCTTTGACTTCAGCATGTTCTTTCCTAATATTAGCTCCAAGGGTCATATCTCAACTAGCTGATTAAAATCTTCAAAAATATTGAATCTGTATTTTATATAAAAAGGAGTGTCTCTTCGTTTCGCGATGAATTGCAGTGATCATGCGCTCTTGGTTGAAAATAAAGTGAGCATCGATTTATCCAGTCTCATCTTTAGCTTACAATGCAAAGTTTCAGTTAAAGAAGAGCATGGGCAAGAAACATTATCAATGGATGTAGGTTGTAATGGTTCTTTATTCGATGTTTGATAATGGTATTTTCAGCTAAACAGCGAGGTGTACTCCAGGCAATGATGATAGGGGCTGTATTTTCAATAGCACTAATATGCCTTGGAATCTTTTTTAATCCGTTTAATTTCGCATCCAACTTTTCACTTGAGAGCAAAATCTCCGTTCTATTTAAGTCCCTTAGTCCTATCGCTATCTGCCTTGCTTTTGCCATTGCGCGCATAGCCAAGCATCGTTTCTTCTCGATAGAGGACATTGATGGCAGTGGGTTAAGGCCTGGTTCTGAGCGAGCTATCCTCCTTCAATCGCTCCTGCAGAACACCCTCGAGCAGTCAGTTTTAGCAGCTTTGGTCTATGCCATTTGGGCATTTCTTATGCCCTCTACGTGGTTATCTGTCGTGCCGTTAGCAGCAGCTTCTTTTACATTTGGACGAGTCCTTTTCTTTATAGGCTATAGGCGTGGTGCTCCAGGACGGGCGCTTGGTTTTACAATGGGCTTCTATCCAACAGTGGCAATGTTGACTCTTATTTGCTTTAAGTCTTTGTCCTGAGTTTATCGAGAGCTCCTAATAGTTGATTGACTATCATTTTCATGTAGTGAGTCCCAAATACCTTGTGCCCGTGCTTTAACTTGTTCCTCTGATAAGATCGCTTCTGGAATTATAATTACCTAATATTGTTTAAATCGCTAGTAGCTATATGATTAACCGGCCTAAATATTGCTTTTAGTAACTTGCCTGTAAGTTAGGGAAGTATATCTCCTGATCTTATCTAACCCCTATCGATAGTTCCATCCATAAGTACACATTTATAACTAGATCGTGCCCTTTACCTCCAAGTTGCTGTGATTACTTAAGCAAATTTCCTTCGGGATATTTGATCACATGTTACTTAGGTTCCACTCTATACATTCATGCACTTGCGCTCTTGTCAAATTAGTTGAATACCTTATTCTTGCTTCTTAAGGCCAGTCATCTGAATCCGATTATCTTTCGGATTAATAAGAACCAACCCCTTCTCCAGTATTATGCTCATAACGCGACCCTGTTAAAGGGGAAGATGCAGAAATGAACGAAAAACAACTTAGATTCACACGTTTTGCACTTCGGGCATTAGCCATCACCGCTAGCACAGTTGCGCTTCTAGACGTCATCAAGCAGCAATGGATCCCTGCCGCCTCTTGCACTGTTGCCTGGATGTTGATTGTGTGGGTGGAGAGAGACTTCATAAAAGGGTCTTCTGATTCATCCGAGTCATGAATCTCACTGGCACTGATATGAAGAAGTTTCCTGAATCTGCCGGGATTTTGGAATGAAGCGAACCATCTTGATCAGTGGAGCTAGTCGTGGCATTGGTCGCGCAATTGCAGAGCAGATGCTCGCGGATGGTCACCGTCTCAGCCTTGGTTTACGTAATCCTGATGCCCTTGTTGGTAGTTCACTTGATCCGACGATTGCCGGTTCTGAGAGAGTTTTCATACACCCTTATCAAACGGGCGAATCTGATGGCGCTGAAACTTGGGTCTCAGCCAGTCTTGAGCACTTTGGCAGCTTCGATAGCTTGATTCATTGTGCCGGTGTATTTCAACGTACCCCTTTGCTTTTCAGTGATAACCAGCAACAGGAGATTGATCAGCTTTGGCAGGTCAATGTGATGGGCCCATGGCGACTTACTCGCGCAGCTTGGCCACAGTTGGAAAGCCATGGTGAGGGTCGAATCGTTGTTTTGGTTTCAATGAGTGGTAAGCGCTCTAAGGGGAGCTTGGCTGGCTATAGCGTGAGCAAATTTGCATTGATGGGGTTGTGTCAGACCATGCGCAATGAAGGATGGGATCACGGCATTAGAGTTACCGCGATTTGTCCAGGCTGGGTTAATACAGATATGTCCTCACAAGTTAAATCTATAACCAAGGAAGCCATGACACAACCTGAGGATATCGCATCATTGAGCTCACAACTTATGCAGTTATCTAATAGCTGTGTACCATTTGAGCTAAGTGTTAATTGCATGCTTGAAATTTAAGTTGCTGCTTATATGCACGCTTATATCTATTTTAATTGCGGAATCCAGTATCAATCTACATGCATAGGAATTGCGATATTCTTCTCTTCTATGATTCTAAATATGACTAGCGGATGGTTACTTGCTTGTCCATTTAAACCTTTAATTAAGTTCTTAGGATATAATAATTAGTGGCTGCCTAGTCCTTCCGATTGCCGCAAGCTATTCTTTGCTGATAATAACATAGTTTATATGTTACATATAAACTAATTCAAGGATTAATTGCCTTATTTGGCCAAATTTAGCTTGCGAATTGTATGCCATTATCAATAATATAACCTTGGGTATGATTTCATCTCGACAAAAGAACGCTTTAAACTTATTGAAATGAACTTCTTTAGATGATTTGAGTCTGATGCTGATCGCCATTCAGGAAGCGCCGTAAGTTAACCCCAGCTTCTAATGAGGCATCTAATAGTTCAGAGCGTTGTAGTTCATCTAGTCCATCCCAGAAGGCGTTGAATAATTCGATCGATGCCATGCTCATTCCAACTAATCCAAGGATCGATAGTGGTGCGCTCAGCCAAGGGAAGACCAGTAGTAGAAAACCCATTAAGACGCTTACGGCAGCACCCTGTTTGACTGATTCCCAGACAGTGGTGCCGATCAAGCGGACTTGCACAGCTCGGCTTATTGCCCCCCTCTTGCGTAGTGCTTCTGTTCTTAGACCACTTAGAAGTGTTTGATAGATGGCATAGACGGCCATACCGCCAAGTGTTGACTCAGCGACAAACTCACCGCCACTTAAGCTCCCAGCATTGAGGTTTGCGTCAATAGAGGCTAGGCCAGCTATCGCTGCGACTTCAAGGCCTGCCCTGGGAATGCGGAAGGGATCACGTTCGCGGGTCATGTTCTTTGAAAAGTGTGGACGAAGGATAGAAGCCGATCAGGAGCCAAAGGCAGTCCCTCCTGGGTATTTACTCATACTCAACCATGTACTGATTGTAATTGCACTGTCTAGATAATTTGACCTGATTAAATCTTGAGATATTTGGTGCGTCTAGCCATGCTAGAGATTTATGATTAACGATCAAGATACTATTTCTCTTTTTAGTTATTAACCGTTCTGAAACTCTTTATTAGTTTAATTGAAATCCATAGTAATTCATATTTGTATTTAAGTTGACCCACTATAATGCTCGCCGTTGCAGTGTTGGCGTTCTTTAAGTCGGCATAGGCAAAAAGGCTTTCAGCAAGGGTGAACAGTTAAATCGATAAATCCGGCACACATGGTTGCTGCCTTGATCACAGCTGCTTCCCTCCCCAGATGCGAAATTGTCAATGGACGACGTCCAATCCCCTGGGTCCGGAACTCAAGGGGATTTTTTATTGAGGAAGATCCGGTTTTCAACTCACTGGAATCTATGTTAAATCGCATTTTGATCGCAGAAATCTCGAACATGCCGCTAGGCAAATCATGGTCGCCTTAATACGAGTTGCTTGAGTATATTTACCTTCTATGCTTCTTCTCTTTGGCTTCTAGTTTTTTTGTACATCTAGGCAGGTTTTTTAATTACTTGATAATGGCTGCTGCTATCTACGCGAGAATGAGTTTTGAGCCAAATCTGCCTGAGGCTTATGCGATAAGCAGAATTCCGCTCATCTAAAAAGTTTGCAACCATTTATTGCGGTTGTGGGACGTAACTCGGGAGGTCTGTCAAATGGCCGCTCATCAAGGAATTCATCGTGCTTTGTAGCAATAGCTGGCCTCTCTATGGCCTGCATCTTCTTTTAGGAGTACTGCCCATGCTGATGCTTGGGTTTTGTATCCGGTTGAACTACACGCGCACAATGCCTGTGTGCATAATGATTCAGTAGCAACCGCTACAAAACGTTCACCCTGCATCTCGCAGGACGCAGTTCGAGCCAAGCCATGGAACGGGGACTTGGACATCCATTCGGACTCTGAATCATGACCACACTTCTCTATCGCGGTAAAGAGTACGCACAGCACAAGGAAGCTGCTCCGAGCCAATACGTTGAGTTGACTTACCGACGCAGTGTCTACGCAACCAAAAAGCAACAAGCAACTCCTGCTCACCCTGTTTTGACCTACCGCGGACACGAATACCAAAAGTGAATCGTCAGAAGGCAACTCCCGAGATAGCACTTTCACATTGCCCCGCTTGCCGGGGCTTTTTTCTGCGCGGAGGTCTGTTTTCCTGTTATTTCAACTAATCTCAGCTAACCATCTGAAGCTTATTGGCGAGCTAGTGGCTTAAATCTATGACGTTTAGAGCAGTAGCCAAGAGCATTCAGCTTGTGTCTGGAGCAGGAAACTGCGAGTGTTATCAGTATCAGCTATCTCCTTGGGGCATCCCCGTGAAGCCATGAGTCGTCTAGTCGCCGGAGTTTTCACCGTCATATCGCTGCTAGCACTGTTGGCAGCCAATCCCCAATTCAGTGTCTTCCATCCATATGGAGCAACATCTCTGTTTGAGTTTTGGGTTCTCAACATCGCCAAGGCCATCCCGCCAGCCTTCACCCTTGGCATGTGCACCGTCCTTCTCTACAAGGGTTTCCGCTACCCCAGAGGAACTGCCTTTACCGTTTTTGGCCTTATCCAACTCTCATTTGTGGGATGGCTAATCTGGTGGATGATTCATGAAAACTACGCCTGGGTATCGCTGCCAATACTCCTTGCGGCTGCCTTTGTCGGTCCTAAATCAGCTAAGGCCACTTGGAAGTGGTTGGATGTTGATCGCTATTACAAGAGCAAAATCAAGGAATGAAAAAGCTTTTGATCTTGATTCAATAAAAACTCACAAACCCTTCAAGGAGCTGGCTGGGTACATATACTCCTTGGTTTTTATACCTAGCAGTGAGTATTCTTTGTGTCCCTGCATGTCATCGCTATAAGCGAGCCAACCTTATGAGTATTTCTCACGAGAGCGCAGGCTCAGGTGGAGCGTTTTGATTTGAATTGAGCAAGACAAACCAAACTCCAGGGCAATCCCTGGAGTTTTTTTTGACTAACCACTACAGCTAGTGGCTAACAGGCAGGTTGATGGGTTATGAAAGTGACTGACTAGGTAGTTAACGAAATGCTGTTTGGCTTTTCGAAAAAACAGCTAATTGGATGGTGGCTTTTGGCTACTGGTGCCAAGCTCACTTTCGGAATTTGGCTATTTGGTCACATGGGCTGGAATCTGCCTTGGTGAATCTCGGCTGGTGACCCCAGCATATGGTTTTGATAGTGCAGTTGAAGGGTGTTTGAAAACCCTGCGGTGAAAGCATGGTAAGCATATGCATTAGTTGTCTTGACTTGCCTCTATTTTTGTTATTTTATCTGTGCTTTTATTATACCTCCTATGATTTTTGTAGATAGTATTTTCTCAACCTTTTGACTTCAAAAATTAAAAATAGATTTAGAGACTAGTAGAAATAGAATTGCCTTTAATACAATTATTTGCAAATAACTGTCTATTATTTTTGGCCGACCCTGAATTGAAATCATTTTAAGCCCCTTGCCGATTAACTTCAATAATCTCATAGTACTCCCGTTCATCTTCATCAGAGCCTGATATGTCTGTGTAATACCGTTCAAGAACTATATGAGCCTCGTCATAACTAGAGAAAATCTTGGCCGTGAGTTCATCTGAATTGCCATCGCTACGAATTATTTTAAATATTTTGCATACACTCCCTACCTTATCGGATTCTGCAATCAGTGCTCTGCATTCAGCTTCAGCACCTCTAATCGTTGCCCATTGGGCTATTGCACTTTTCTTCTCATGAAGTTGAAGTAATTCTATTGCGATTTCCCTTAGTGTTTCTATGTCGTTGCATTCCTGAATTGTCCGAGTCAGCTTCTCCGTTTGAAACTGGATCTCCGCACTAGGTTCAATTGGCTTTTCAGATGACAATGCTAGACCTGTTAGTTAAGGAGTGATACCTATTCTGACATCTTAACTTCCTTGCCTGCATTTTAGACTGTATTTATTTCTGCCTACAGCTGACTTGGTAATTTTAAAGTATTTAATGTTCAAATGCTTAACCCTTAGGCTTTTCATCTCGTAACCGTCTCTTTTTGCGCGGATTTTGCTTTTAGAGCATGAAAAGTTCACATGTTTTTCTCTCTTATTGCTTTAGCTGGCTTATACCTTGTATATGCAAGCTCGAGCCTCTTGCAACGAGCTAACTAGTGCTATCCCATCAACATGGCCTTTTCTTGTGATGATGGGCTCCTGTAACTGTCGAATCAAACCACCTTGCTGATTCTTGCCTGGATACCGGCCTTTCTAGCTGCTAGTGCGGCATTTGGTTTGTTGATTCTGCTTTTAGCCCTTGTGCGTGTATTTATGCATGCTCCACGATTGAAGACTCTGCCGATTGAGGCTGCTCAATTTTTAGCAAAAGAGGACTCACTTGACACCGAGCTCACAGTTGTTGTTCCGGCTTACAACGAGGCAGACAACATTAATGTCTGTTTGACCAGCCTCTTTGCTAGTCGCTCACCCTGTAAGAGATGGAGGGTGCTTTTGGTTGATGATGGTAGTACTGATGAAACAGTAAAGCTTGCAAGCCAAGTTGCCTATGAGGCCGAAGATCGATTTTCACTTCTAAATGCCGGTGCTCGCCCGCAGACCGAACGTTGGGTCGGTAAGAACTGGGCATGTTCACGAGCTATGGAGCAAGTGAGCACACCTTGGGTTCTATTTATGGATGCAGATGTCTACCTTCAACCAGATACCTTGCGAAGAGCACTATCTCAGGCAATAGAGGAAGAGGCAGATCTGCTTAGCTTGGTTCCACGTATCAACTGCAGCTGTATTTCTGAGTGGATGGTCCAGCCGATTATGGCTTGTCTTTTGGCGCTTGGTTTCCCAATTAAAGCCGCTAATGATCCTGCAGATAAAACAGCATTTGCCGCAGGACCGTTCATGCTCTTTCGTCGTTCAGCCTATGAGGCAATTGGCGGTCACAGAGCACTGGCAGGTGTTGTAGTAGAGGACCTGGCTCTGGCTCGCCGTGTTAAGGCATCTGGGTTTCGGCTGCGTTACTTGCTCGGTCTTGATGCTTTGGAATTACGAATGTATTCCAATTTTTCTGCTTTATGGGAGGGTTGGAGCAAGAACTGGTTTCTGGGCCTAGATCGAAGTGTATTCAAAGCAATAGGTGCATCAGTAGTTGTGTTTTGGCTGTTTGCTTGTCCCTGGCTAATTCTTTTTTCAGTCGCTATCAGTTTGATCCTGTTGCCTATTGATTTGCAGATGCTACTGGCGTTGCGGTTGTCGGTCTTGGGGGTTGGGCTTCAATTCTTGCTACGTCTTTGGACAAGATGGAGATTCCAGGTGCCACTTACAAACTGGTGGTTGATGGGTGCAGGCGGCCTTTTAATTGGTTTGCTTGGTCCTACTTCTGTATGGAGAACTCTTACAGGTCGTAGTTGGACATGGAAAGGTCGTTCCCTGGCCTAAGTTTTACCATGCTTCACTCTGATTAGAATAATGAGCATACCGCTCGATGTTTATTAATTTTCGTTATTGTGTTATATGAGGCTAATTTGCTTAGGTAATTATGTCGCAAAGAAAAGACAATCTTACTGTCAAGCGTGGAATATTTTACGGGATCTTTCTGACACTCATAGTGTTTGTCACTCTCTATATTTTTATACCGCATCTCGATTATGACCCCGGATTACTTAGTCGTATTAAGCTCGGAATCAAGTGTTTGGTTTTTCCAGCTCTATTTTTTGTCGTATTGATAATCCGCATTGGATCCCAGCGATTTGGAAATCCTGCAGAAGATCCTACTCGTGTATTAGCTAGTTCTCATTCCATGGAGGTTGACCTACGCGTGCTTGCTAATACCCATGAGCAGTTAAGCATATTTATCATAAATGTAATGGCTTTATCTATTCTCCTGCCTTTCCCATATTTGACGCTCTTGCCGATCTATTCTGGTACATTTATCTTTGGTAGGTTGGTATTTTGGCTGGGATATAGGCATAATCCATTGCTCCGAGCCCCTGGCTTTGCGCTTAATATTCTTCCTGCACTCGCAGGACTTATCTATTGTGCAATAGCATTGATTTGGCTTTCTGCTTAAAGTAATCTCTTCGGACCTTGGCTTTCAATGACTAGATGCAGTGTAGTTGTACATTGAGTTGGCGAAATATCTTGATATGAATGGATTGAAGATAGCTTTCTTTTTTGCTAAGGACTTGGTTGATGATTATAGTAGGTATAATGGTATTGCGTTTTTAGGTGATAATTAGCGATATTTATTGCTTGGGCTATGCTTGCGAATAGTTGTATGCATTGACGCTTTGATTGATGAACATATTATTGGTTGTGTATTAGTGCTTTTGATGTTTCAATAGATTGTGCAGAGTCTTCCTGGTTTATGGATGATGTATTTATATGCACCACTTTCTTATCTCTCACGACGTATGATTGCGCTCCCATCTACCGTAGTAAATCGAAAGCCAATTTGCTGTAATTCCATGAGCAATCACACTCAGCAAAATCGTGATAGTGGTTGTTGTGAGTATGGTCTGCGAGTTTGGAATAGCTGCATCAACAACCATTACAACAAAAACAATGCTGGCCAAACCTCTTGGCCCAAACCAGCCAACGAATAGTTTCGTCCAGTTATCAAGTCCGATGCCACCGGTTGCAATGGCAACTGGCACAATTCTAACCAGAGTTAGGCTCAATACTCCATATGTAATGTTTGCGAATGTGATGTTGTTCAAGGCGTCTGGCACCATGGCGCTGCCAAAAAGTACCCAAGTCAGCAGTGCCAACATGTCTCCCATAGAGAGGGAGGCCACCATCTCATCTTCTTTTAGTTCTTTACTACTGCGTATTCCATAAAGCAGGCCTGCGATGAAACAGGCAATAAAACCACTTCCTTCAAGAGTTTGAGCAAGTGTGTAGGAGCTCAATGCGAGGGCCACTGTGATCAGAGGTCTCCAGTCAGCAGCTATCCATTGACGATTCTGTGCAAGATCTCTCAGCCAGCAACCCAAGATTCCTACGCAGGCCCCAATCCCAAGGCCGATACCTAGTTCGCTTACTAGTAGATGGCTGAAGTTCAACAGAGCATCTTTGGGACTATTGATCTGGTCAACATGTCCAGCGGCGATTCCAAGCAAACACAACAACAGTGGAACGCAGATGCCGTCATTAAGGCCGCTTTCGACATTCAGGTCTTCTCGTATGGCTTCTGGAACTTCTGGATTGGTTGTAACCGCCTGACCCAGGGCCGCATCCGTTGGTGCTAGCACTACGGCAAGAAGTGCTGCCTCAACAATTCCCAACTGGGGCAGCATTAAATGGGCAACAGCAAATCCCACGAAGATGCTCAGTGGTAGCCCTATCAGTAATAGACGTAACGGCAGCCTGGCATTTTTGCGTAAGACAGGCCAGTCCAATGCTGCTGCATCGGTGAATAACACCAGCCCTAGTGTTATTTCTGCTAGGCGTCGTAGCAGCTCTGAATCCACTGAGATTCTGAGCCAGCCAAGGTTGCTAGGACCCAGTATTAATCCGAGTGCAACAAAGACCAGCGGTCCAGAGACTGCTGTTCTGGCCAAACGCCTCGACAGTAAGCAGTAGGCGAAAACCACCAAACTGATTACCGCCAAGTCAAGGTCGCTATAGGGCATGGCTAGCGGACAATCTCATGCTCCTGATGCTTACCAAGGATTAGCCCAATGTCTTGAAATCTTCTATAGGTCTGCAGATCTGTTTTCACTAATGCTGCAGAAAACTTGCTTTGAGCGGCTTGCTCCATCTCAAACCATGAACCTATAGGCAATAAATCAGGGGTCTATTCCATTGGTAGTGAACTTGAAAAACTTATGAGGCAGCTCCCTTTTGGCGATTTAATTCGCTTCGGGTTTTAATCCTTTGCTTCTTTTCACGATCGAGATGCTTGTCATAGCAGGGGGTCTCGCGATCTGATCTTCATGAAGACTAATGAGCCGTCACAGCAACTCAGCTAACTAAATCTATGCAGCCATTTTGACTAGGCATAATTGCCAGGTAAATGGGTTGGGTGTTGAGCAATGCAGCAGCTTTGGTTAGATCCAAGCCAAAGCGTGTGACAGACCAGCTTCGGATTGTTGGGCTCTAGGACTTTCAAAAGGTCTTCATAGCCTTCTAGGCTTAATTGCCACTTCACCCATTTCTGATCAAGAGCTGTAACCAGTCCAAGCTTTCAACAGTCATTTCGCAGACTTTCCACATTTTAATTTCTACGTATGGCAGATCAAACCGTAGAACAAAAATTGATCCCCGCAGAATTAGGGGTCGATAAGCCGAAGTATCCAGGGATTCCTGTGACTTGCAATGGAAATCAGCTTGTCACCAAGTGGGTAGAGACGCGTATAACCGAAGGGGGCGTTTATTACCCAATTACACCCTCTACAGAAGGTGGTGAGATTTATCAACAGGCTTTTGCAGAGGGTGCCCTAGATGTTTGGGGAAACCAAAAACTGTCAATTGAAGCCGAGGGAGAACATTCAGCGCAAGGAGGGGCCACAGCTGTTGCGATGACAGGAAAGCGCACAGTTAATTTCACTTCTGGTCAAGGCCTTGTTTATGCAAGTGAGCAGTATTACCATGCCCCTGGCAAGCTTTCTACGATGGTTTTGGAAGTAGGAGCACGTGCTCTTACTAAACATGCACTTAATGTTCACTGCGGCCATGATGATATAAACGCAGTTCTAGATACTGGCTGGACGATGTTGATGGGTCGAGATGTTCAGCAAGTAGCTGATCAGGCGATAATTCTACGTAAATGTAATGAACTTTCCTTAAATCCTGGCATGAATATACAGGATGGAATGTTGATGACACATTCAGAACGCACTTATCGAGCACCTGAGGCGGATCTACTGCGTGAATATTTAGGAGCGCCAGATGATCAGATTGATTGCCCAACTGATGCTCAGAAAGAACTCTTTGGCCCTCGTCGACGTCGCGTGCCGGAGATGCTGGATCTCAAAAATCCGGTGCTTCTAGGACCAGTACAGAATCAAGAGCATCACATGAACGGTGTCATCGCACGTCGAGATAATTTTAACGAACCAATTCTTGGTTTTTTAGAGCAATGTTATGATGAATTTGGTCAGTTGACCGGACGTTATTACGGACTTATACAGCAATATAATACTCAGAATGCTGATACTGTTTTTGTCTCTCTTGGCTGTGCAGCAGAGAATGTTGAAGCGGCATGCAACTACTTAACCGAAAAGTACAACTCATCTGTTGGCTCTATTCATGTAAATGTTATCCGGCCTTTTCCTGAGGCAGCCTTAATTAATGCATTGCGTGGAAAAAAGAGAGTGATAATTTTAGAGCGAACAGATGAAGGCATGGCTGGAGATAATCCTTTGGGTCGTGATATTCGGACTGCTATTAGTAAAGGGCAAGAATCTGCTAAGTATGGAGGTAGTCTGCCAGCAATAACCTTTGATGAAACTCCACGTATTTTCAGTGGAAGTTATGGGATTGGTTCTCGCGATTTTAGACCCGAGCACATAATTGGTGCTTATGAATATGCAATTGGTCAGATCTCTAGAAAAGATGGAAGGAGTTCAACCGATGGAGAAAACTATTTCACCCTTGGTATTGATCACCCATACAGCGTTATCTCGCAAGATACACCCTCTTTGCTACCAAAGGGAGCGATATCTGTGCGCTTTCACTCGATTGGCGGTTGGGGAATGATTACCACAGGCAAAAACCTTGGTGAAATAATAGGTAGTTTTGGACAAATTATTTCCGAAAGACAGCCTACATTTGACGACTGTGGTCAATTGGAAGACAAACTCTTCATAATGGCCAACCCCAAGTATGGGTCAGAGAAGA
Organism: uncultured cyanobacterium; assembly: GCA_913047395.1. Taxonomy (GTDB): domain Bacteria; phylum Cyanobacteriota; class Cyanobacteriia; order PCC-6307; family Cyanobiaceae; genus Prochlorococcus. The sequence continues at coordinate 34,261 of CAJWUF010000001.1, read as the reverse complement.
AAGGCGCTCCCACTAATTATTTTCTCACCGTTGCCTCAAAGCAGATTCAGGTTAATTGCGAGCTTAATCATGTCGATGTGGTTCTTTGCTGTGATCCCAAGGCCTTCACTCATACAAATCCATTGCAAGGCCTAAATCAAGGTGGATGCCTTGTATGGGAATCAAGTGAATCACCTGCGAATGCTTGGGATCGCATCCCAGCAATACATCGCCAATTTATAAAAGATAACAATATTCGTGTATACATTCTGCCAGGTTTTGATATAGCACGAGAAGCAACTAGTCGAGTTGATTTACAATTAAGGATGCAGGGCAATACCTTTTTAGGAGCCTTCTTTAAGGTTTCCACTTTCCTTAAGGATAACAACATTAGTGAGGCTCAATATAGCGAGGTAGTTTTCAAGCAATACCAGAAAAAATTTGGTCGCTTTGGAGATGCGGTTGTTGAATCTAATATGATGGTTATGGCTGGTGGCTTTGAGAGAGTAAAGGAAATTATTTATGGCGAGGTTGATGATCAAGATACTTCTAGCATGCGAAATCCAAGGCTTTTACCAAAAAATATCTCTTCCAAGCAGATCCCAACAACCCCAGGTTGTGAACAATGTGGTATTAACAATTGTTCTTTGCCAGAAGGTCAAACTCGATCACCTTTTCAGACATTGGAAAAATTTGATTCAGAGTTTCGCAATGACTACGGTTATCATCAGCCATCCGGTCCATTTGCGAGTCTTTCGTTAATGGGTTCAGCTAGTGGAGCTACCCAGAGTAAATATGTAGCTAGGCGCGATATTCCAATTTATATAGCGGAAAATTGTACTCAGTGTATGGAGTGCATAACAGCCTGTCCAGATACTGCCCTGCCTAATACAGCACAGGATATCAGTACAATTCTTGAAACTGCGATTCATAACTATGTTGGCGATGATAAGGCTGTAAAACAATTATCTGATCAGTTGTCGGGTATAGAGAAGCGTTGCCGTGAGAAGATGAATGCGAATATTAACTCGAAAACTAAGCAACCATTTGGCAATATTTTACGTGAGGAGCTAGACTTACTTGAATCTATTGATCAAACTTCGCGGCAGCAATTACTTTCTATCGTAGATAAGTTGCCACTTGCCTACAACAATGTACCTGGTGTTTATAAAAGTCTTGAAAGGAAAAATCCTGGTACCGGTGGTATCTTTTCGATTTTTGTTAGTGACCATTGCAAAGGATGTGGTGAGTGCGTTCAGGTTTGTGGCGAGCATGACGCATTAAGGATGATTCCCGAAACACCAGTTCTCAACGCTGACTTATCTTCTGCTCAAGTATTCAGTAGGCTTTTACCTGAGACTAATCAAAAGTATCTCGGTAAATATCAACCAGAATCACCAGAGAATTCACTTGATTCAGCTTTGCGTAAACATTTGATGATTAGAAGTAATTACGAGGCTTTTGTCTCTGGAGATGGTGCTTGTGCTGGCTGTGGAGAGAAAAGTGTTTTAAGAGCAGCAGTGTCACTAACAGAGGCATATATGCGCCCTATCTATCATAGGAAGGCCGAGCGTTTACGTGTAAAGGCGATCAGTTTACAGAAGAATGGTATACAGCTATTGAGGACTCTTAAAGATCAAAGTGAGGATGAGTATAAATGGTTTAAGCGAGCTGTTGCACATATTGTGATGGGACTTGGTGGTGAAAACGATCAAGACACATTGGATCGATTAGCAAAGCATGGACAGATAACTGATAATAGTTTATTAGATGCCTTGGTATCTGTTCTTAATCAAGATGCCTTTAATCATCAAGATCTGCAAGCAGTTGATGGGCGATTGCCAAATGGTATGTGCACGATGTATATGGGTGCTCATACTGGCTGCAATACGGTTTATGGCTCCACGCCACCTTCTAATCCTCATACTTACCCTTGGATGAATTCCTTATTTCAAGATGGTGCCACTATCAGTTGGCTGATGGGTGAATCAGCTGTATTTAGTCATGCAAGACGTTCCGTAACTCCTGAGCGACTAGCTACTGCACTGTTGGAACGAGACCAGAATGTTTTTAGTGAGCGTGAGTACTTTGAATTGACTCATTTAGATGATTCTCTGATGACTGATCAGGAAATACGAGAATTACCCAAAGTCTGGGCTATAGGAGGTGATGGAGCGATGGGAGATATTGGTTTCCAGAATGTTTCTAAGGTCGTTTTACAAAATCGACCAAATGTTAATTTGCTTATGTTGGATACCCAAGTCTATTCAAATACAGGAGGGCAAAATTCGGACAGTTCAATTATGTTAGGCGGATATGATATGAATCAGTTTGGAGAAGCTTCGCAGGGCAAATTAACCGAGAAAAAGAGTGTTGCTGAGGCCTTCACTTCTGGTCATGGCTCTCCCTTTATAGCCCAGGTTTCTATGGCAAATTCTGGAAAGATGTATAAATCAATCCTTGATGGACTTGAATATCGAGGCACAGCTTTTTTCCAGTGCTATACACCTTGCCAGCCTGAGCATGGAATTGGTGATGACATGAGTGCCCATCAGTCTCGGATCGTTCGAGATAGTCGGGCTATGCCTGAGTTCATTTATAATTCAAGATCCGGCGAAGTTATTCAGGATCTTTTAGAGCTCAAGGGCAATCCCTCTATCAATCGAGATTGGATGGTAACAAAATACAAGCTTGATGGGGAGAAATATAATATGACAGTTGCTCATTGGGCAGTAGGAGAGGCACGATTCCGAAAACACCTAAAGGAGATCCCAGAAGCGCAGTCAGGGGAATTTATTCATATAGAAAATATCTTGACTCTACTAAGCCAGCAAGATGTTGTTTATAGGCGTGTATTTGATAGGAATCACCATGCTTACGTACCTGATTGGGGTGTTTATTTTAAAATAGATATAAAGGGCAAGTTTAAATATTATGCGATTAGTCGGCAGATGGTACTTTTCCATGTTGAGAGGCGTAAGTCATGGCGCATGTTGCAGAGCCGTGCTGGTATACACAACATAGATTATGCAGCACAAAAGGTTTTGTTGAATAAGCTTTCTAATGGTGACCTTACTCGCGAAGACTTAATTAATCGTGGAGCTCAACTAATAGATGAGCAGATCATGGCTACCAATCAATAGACTCAATACCATTTAAGGTCGATTCTATCTTGTCTAAATTCTTTAATATCTCACTACTTAAAGTAACGCCAATCAGCTAGCTCTAATTACTACGCCTCTAATAACTGGTTAAAGCTTCTTTGTCTGCGCATGTTTTTATTTATAGTCCTTAGTGAAGTCATAGTTAAAAGGCACTGCCTCGGTTTTCAGTGGTAAAGCTCGCAGGTTTTAATCCCAACAAAACTTGCACCTCTGAAACATGGCCACTAGCTTTCTCATCACTCATCACATCAACATGGTGACTTTGTTCTTAGTTGGCTTGCTTGAGCTGCGAAGATTTAAATCAATTGCTCAATGACCTTGCAGCGTTTCCAAGCCCGCGTACATGTGAGTTTACGGTCCTCAGTATTAGACCCTGCTGGGGAAGCAACCCGCTCAGCTGCATCTCGCCTTGGGGTAGAGGGCATAACCAAACTACGCATAGGCAAAGCTGTCGATCTTGAGCTGGAGGCAACCAATGAGGCTGAGGCCCGCAAGCAGTTAGAACTGCTTAGCGATCGCTTACTTGCTAATCCAGTGATAGAGGATTGGAGCCTGGAGCTTCATCGCGACTCTTCAACTAGCGCCTGATCAAGTTATGACTATTGGTGTTGTTGTCTTCCCTGGTTCCAATTGCGATCGCGATGTGCGCTGGGCAGCTGAAGGATGTCTGGACATGCCTACGCGTTTTCTCTGGCATGAGACTCGTGAACTCAAAGGCCTTGATGCTGTAGTACTTCCTGGTGGCTTTAGTTACGGCGATTACCTCCGCTGTGGGGCAATTGCTCGCTTTGCACCGGTATTGGAGTCTTTGGTGGATTTTGTGGCTAGTGGTGGCAGGGTTCTAGGTATTTGCAATGGCTTTCAAGTCCTTACTGAATTAGGCCTGCTCCCAGGAGTTCTTACTCGCAACCGCAGCCTTCATTTCATCTGTGAGGACACGCCACTCACTGTGGCAAGTAATCGCACTTCATGGCTGCATGCGCGTTCTCGTGGCGATGCTTTAACTCTGCCAATCGCTCATGGTGAGGGTCGATATCAGTGCAATAACGACACCCTCCATCAATTGCAAGACGATGACGCTATCGCTTTGCGTTACGTCAGTAATCCAAATGGCTCTGTGGCAGATATTGCTGGCATAACAAACAAGCTCGGCAATGTACTTGGCTTGATGCCCCATCCCGAGCGGGCTTGTGATCCTTTAATTGGCGGAGTTGATGGTCGAGGTTTGTTGCAGGCACTTCTTGGCTAATAAGTGATGCACCGCCGTTCTCTGTTTATGGGAGTTCCGGCTGCGTTGGTAGCCAATCTGGTTAGTTCGAGGCGAGGCCTTACTTCTACCTCAGCGTTAACTACACCTCAACCTCTAGCTGCACCGAATCCACTTCGACATGGTTCCCGCATTCGTGCGGTGAATACCGGCACCTGGATTGATCCTAGAACTGACTTTTTGCCATTAGTTGAGCGTTGTAAGGCTGAGGGCTGGCAACTTGAGTTGCCAGCTTCTTTGCATCGCAAGTGGAAGTGGTTTTCCGGGACTGATGCAGAACGACGCGTCGATTTGGAGGCAGCCTGGAGTGATCCCCGCATCGAGGCAATTTTTTATATCGGTGCAGGTTGGGGTTCTGCCAGGGTTCTAGAAGCAGGCTTCAACTTCTCCCGCCGCTCTCTTTGGTCGATAGGTTTCTCTGATTCTTGTTCTTTGCTGTTGGCTCAATGGGCTGCTGGATCTCGCGGTGCTATCCATGGATCCATCGCTGGACCAGATGCGCAGTGGCAGCGAACGGTCGATCTATTGACCGCTAGATCGGTAGCCCCGATAACAGGTAGAGGAATAATTGCAGGAATAGCTGTAGGCCCTTTGGTAGTAACAAATCTCACCGTGGCTACGCATTTGATCGGAACACCCTGGTTCCCTGATCTGCGTGGGACTTTGCTAGTTTTTGAGGACATTGGTGAGGCGCCATATCGCGTAGATCGCATGCTCACTCAATGGCGCAGTGTTGGCTTGTTTAAAGATGTAATCGGTTTAGCGATTGGTCGTTTTAATTGGCAAGGGGAAGAGGAACCTGGTGATTTCTCGATGTCCGCTATCATCAAAGAGCGGCTTTCTGATTTAGGAGTGCCACTTGTGATTGATCTTCCTGTAGGACATGGTCAGCCGAACCTTTCTTTGCCGCTTGGTGCTAATGCATGTCTTGACGGAAAGAATGGCTCGCTGATGTTACTGCCTTGAAAACCATCCCATCCTATTTAAAGTTGGGTGCAATTAATACAAAAGCTGTTATCGGCATTTTCACTATTGTTTAAATAAGTTAATGGTGATAACTTGTTCATTAGCTTCATCTTTTTCTCTCTTGTACGATACCTCTGAGTGAATGCTTCGCTGATGATCACCTTTATACTTTTAAGTGAGATCTGTTGAGAATAGATCTAGGTAATTTCTTGCGTTAGTTATTCTTGGCTTGATCTTTATTTGTCTTGATGTATGTTATAAACAACATAGGCTTCCCTAATTGTGATCATATTCCATGGGATTTAATTGACTTATATTTTTAAGCTAGTCCAGATTCTGATCCTTTTTGTTATCAATTACACTCACAAACGGTGGCTGATTATTGTTTTTTGTTTGCTTATGTGGGTATAAATCGAAATTGCTTGTTCTTTTACCTCTTGCTGATTTCATGTGAGAAATTCTTAGATTCCTCTGCTCAATCTTTGGCCTGTTCATACATCGTTTATCTACCTTAACTAGCCACTTTGATCGCTTTGTGCCTCCATCCTCTCTGTAGCTATGTTCGGATAAAGTTGCTATTTATTCTGTAATTCTTATAGTTAAGTGCGCGATAGTTGACCATTCTTGCTTTCGTTTTTCTTCTGCTTTTTCAATCGGTTTCTGGTATTCATCAGCAAGGCTCCTGATTCGGTATTGGATTTATCCTGGTTTGATCTATGCACAATTTGATCTTGGTTGGCATCTATAATGGGTAGTATTTTTATTTTATTATTCACATTGTTTGCATTGCACATACTATGCAAGCTTGTTTTTTCGTTTTCAGTTGCTTAACCTTTGCAATGCCAGCACAGAGGTAGACTGATTCCTCGCACTGTGCTGGCTGTTCGTCTTTACTATTGCCCTTATGTTTAGGCTACAGTTTTGGGATCTAGTTGACCTTTCTCATAAAGGGCTGCGTAATAGTTAATGTCACGTTGCTTGATTTTGCTGGCATTGCCTGCACACCAGAACTGTTCATAGCGATCTAGGCATACCTGCTTCATATATTTACGAGCTGGTTTGTTGAAGTGACGAGGGTCGAAATTGGCTGGATCAGCAACTGCTGCTTCACGTACTGCGGCGGTAAAGGCCAAGCGATTGTCGGTGTCAATATTTACCTTGCGCACTCCATTGCGTATGCCTTCTTGGATTTCTTCGACTGGAACTCCATAGGTCTCTGGAATGGCCCCACCATATTTATTGATCATTTCCAGCCATTCCTGGGGAACAGATGATGAGCCGTGCATCACCAAATGAGTGTTGGGGATGGCCTTATGGATTTCGGCGATTCGGCTAATAGCTAATACTTCACCTGTGGGTTTACGTGTGAACTTATAGGCACCGTGACTTGTACCAATTGCTATTGCCAGTGCATCTACCTTGGTTTTATCTACAAAGTCGGCAGCTTCTGCTGGATCTGTAAGTAGTTGGCTGTGATCTAGCTTTCCTTCGAATCCGTGACCGTCTTCGGCTTCACCCATACCTGTTTCCAGTGAACCTAAGCAGCCCAGCTCACCTTCTACGCTAACGCCGATAGCGTGTGCAACACCTACGACTTCCTTTGTGACAGCAACGTTGTATTCGTAGCTGGCAGGGGTCTTGGCATCGGCCTCAAGTGAACCGTCCATCATCACGGAGGTGAATCCGTTTGCTGCTGCACCAAAGCAGGTTGATGGGCTGTTGCCGTGGTCCTGGTGCATCACCACAGGGATGTCTGGATAGGTCTCTACGGCTGCGATGATCAGATGGCGCAGGAATATCTCTCCGGCGTAGGTGCGAGCACCGCGTGAGGCTTGCAGGATTACTGGGCTGTCGGTTTCGGCAGCGGCTTCCATGATGGCCTGAACCTGCTCGAGGTTGTTCACATTGAAGGCAGGGATGCCATAGCTGTTCTCAGCTGCATGGTCGAGCAAAAGCCTTAGCGGAACGAGGGCCATCGAGATCTCCGAAGTGTCAGTAGGGCCCAGTTCTGAACAAAGAGTTCTGGGCTGAGGCAAAGGACTTTATAAGACGACGGTAAGAAATGTCACCCATCCCAATGCGCCTGAGTTGTTTTTAGATTGTTGATTTGATCGACAGTTGTTGACCCGATGCTGCGGAATCCCTCAACTTGTCGCAAACCTGTTGGCTAGCCCATCCTTCTGCTAGGCCTGGCACCATCGGATGGCCGCTGCGGATACTTTCAGCCCACCAGCCCTGAATTCTTGCAACCGGTGCGATACGACCATCACTCCATTTGCTTGGGAAAACCAGATCAGCATCAGGACTGATGCTTCTTAGAGGCTCCCCTGCAACTGCGGCCTTTAGATCGAAGCCATGCACATAATCTTTCTGATTGTCGCTACCGAGCAAGATGCTGCCTTTGCTGCCATAGATCTCTAGCCAGCATCCCCTTCCCTGTAGGGCAATGGCTGTAAGGCTTACCTGTGCTGGTAAGTCTGATGCCTCTATTGAATTCAGCTTCAATTGCGCCAGAGCTACATCTTCACTGCTTACCTCAAGCGAACTTCCACTCTTTGGATCAGGCCGTTCTTTTATTGAGGTGGAAAGTAATCCATTAATACTTTGCGTTGGTCCAAACAACCAATGCAATATGTCGAAGGCATGGGTACCAAGGGCACCAATCACACCACCACCAGCCTCGACTTGGGAATACCAGTTCCAGGGTCTTGAGGCATTGGCCCGACTACTCATCAACCAGTCAAGTTTGACAAGCCAGGGTGTGCCTACTGCACCTTCAGCTAGCAGCCGCTTGGCTTGCATGAACAGCGGCACTGCTCGGTATTCAAAGTCCACCGCAACACTCAGACGGTTTCCTATCGCAAGCCTTTGCAGAGTCGCTACTTGTTCTGCATGCAGTGCAACGGGTTTCTCTAGCAGCAAATGTTTTCCTGCTTCTAGAGCCTTTTGGGCTAATTCAAAGCGTGGGCCTGGTGGGGTGGCCAGGATTATGGCTTCTACCTTTGGATCAGCCAAAAGAGCCGACCAGTCGTTGTGACCAGTGAGATCATGCTCTTTGCAGGCTTTCTGTAGACGTTCGTTGCGTGGATGCCATAGGGCAACAGGCTTTAGTTCTGGGTTGGCTTTCAGGGCAGGAAGATGAACTGCCTCACCGAATCCAAGGCCGGCTATTGCAACGCCTATTGGCGATTGGATTTGATTAATGCTTGACATTTAGGCAACCTCTGCAGCGCAAACTTCATCGATCAGGGCATCTATCAAGCCATCACCATTAGAGAGGTTCCATTTAGCCCGGAAACGTGGCAATCCATTCACTGAAGTATCCCTGAAGAGTTTTTGATCGCAGTCAATATGCATTACATAAAGACTGCCTTTGCTTGGTTTTTCGTCTTCACTTGCAGCTGGAGTGAAACGACTCAGCACACTGAGGTTGCCATCTTTATCGTAGTGAAGGCTTCCTAAATCCCACCATTGCTGGCCGGCATCTGTTGCTGGAACTTCTCTCCACTCAACTGGTCCAGCGATTGCCACCTGAGCTTCGAGAAGGCCATAGGTAATTGACAGGCTGATCAGCATCAGCAGTATTCCTTGACTAATCCATTGGCCGCATTTGCTTAGATACTTGATCATCTGCCAGCAGCCTTCTTAGCTTTGCAGCCATGAAGGCGTAATAGTGAAGCAAGGGTTTTACGTAGCTGAGTGCGGGGCACAATTGTGTCTACGAAGCCATGCTCTTGAAGGTATTCAGCGGTTTGAAAATTTTCAGGTAGCTTTTCCCTCAGGGTCTGTTCAATTACACGGCGTCCAGCGAAGCCAATTAGGGCTTTTGGTTCTGCCAGAATTAGATCGCCAAGCATGGCGAAACTGGCTGTCACACCACCGGTTGTTGGATGAGTGAGTAGTGGCATGTAGAGGAGCTCCGCTTCTCTGTGTCGTTCTAGAGCTCCAGAAATTTTGGCCATTTGCATCAGGCTCAGCATGCCTTCCTGCATTCGGGCACCGCCTGAGGCGCAAATGATTAGCAGTGGGAGACGTTCGGCTGTAGCTCGTTCAATTAGTCGTGTGATCTTTTCGCCTACAACTGATCCCATCGAGCCTCCCATGAAGCGGAAATCCATCACAGCAAGGGCCATAGGCATCATTTCTACCTGACATAAGCCTGTTACGACTCCATCCTTCATTCCTGTGGAGGCTTGGCTTTCTCTGAGTCGGTCTGCATAGGCACGGCGATCTTTGAAGCCGAGCGGATCGGTAGGGCTGAGGTCTCGATTAAGGACTTGAAAACTACCCGGATCAGTGATCAGGGCAATTCGCTCTTGGCTGTCGATGCGGTGGTGATGGCCACAGTTATTGCAAACACTGGCGTTAGCTTGTAGATCCTTGCGGTAAACAACCTGGCTGCATTCTGGGCATTTGCCCCAAAGTCCATCGCTTTCTTCTGTCTCTTGGCTCACCTTGCCAACGAATTGACCTTTGCGACGATCAGCAAACCAGTCAAAAAGTGACACGGGTCCAAGCAGCGTTCAGTCCATTAAAGCCCCATTTGGATCTGTATCAGGTTCTGCCACTGATCCCACCACCAATCTGGTCCGCATAACCAAACCCCCCATATCCCAATAGCAATGAATGGCCCGAAGGGAAAAGGCTGACGCCACTTAAGTCGAAATGATGCAAAAGCAATTAAGCCAAACAAAGCACCGGAAACGTTTGCAATCGCTAGGGCCATTCCCACCCCTTTAAGACCTAGCCATGCCCCAGCCATAGCAGCGAGTTTTGCATCACCACTTCCAATTGCTTTTAAAGGTTTTATCTGGCGACTGCAGATAAAATTGATTGCTCTTATAAATATTCCCCAAAATGTGGCGAACATCTCAAGAGCCAGCAGTGCAGCAGCGGCAGCAATTAGATGGTTGAGCAGCAAGTTAGATCCTTCCTCCCAACCGTTTAATACAGCTGCCGCAACCGTTGCAGTGATGCCCAGCAACAGACCTAACCGGCATAACGGTTCTGGCAGCCACATGTGGTCAAGGTCTATAAGCACTAGTGGTAAAAGCAAACTCACGAGCACTACGCCAGCCCAAAGTTTGAACAATGAAGGCACCAGGCCAAGGCTTGTGGGGGCTGCCATGGCAGCCGATACCCAAAGCCCAGCGCTAAGAACCTCTACAGCTGGATAACGCAATGGAATTGAGGCCTTGCAATCACGGCATCGACCACCTAGTTGAAGCCATGCCACTACAGGCACGTTGTCGTACCAACGCACATCACTGCCGCAAGATCTGCAATGACTGCCTGGCCAGATCAACGATTCCTTTCTCGGTAACCGCAAGGCCACCACATTGATAAAACTGCCAATGCATGCTCCGATGATCGCTAGATAGATCAGTTGCATTAGCTCGGTAAATCTATTCCAGGATTCCTTTTCTGAGTTAGGCGGGAACGGGTCAGTCGTGACCGTAGTAGTTCAAGTTTTAGGTAGTGCTCATTAGGAAGCAGGGCAGGTAGATCAAAGACCACACGCCCTTTACCGTTTTTTTGACTCAGCACAACGCCAATGGGTTCCGGGCCGCTGATGCTGTTGGAGAGATAATTGAAATAAATCTTCCGAGCTTTCTCAATTACTTCTCGGCTGTTGATTCGATCCCATCGCACTGCCTCTACTGATCTAGCGGCGGCTTTTGAGATTGAAAATGATGGAGGAGAAATAGGAATGGGATTAACTGATTGCTCAGATAATCCCATCATAGTTGTAGTTGAGAGTTCTATCTGATTTTGTTCAGGATAGCTTGTGTTTTTCTTCGATTAGCCGATGAATGATTGGGGCGAGAATTAATTCCATCGCAAAACTCATTTTGCCTCCATTCACCACGATGCTTGTTGGACTTGACATGAATGAGTCATTGATCATATTAAGTAAGTCACCGAAATCAATCCCCCATTTTTCGCGAGCGCCTTTACGGAAGTGAATGATCACAAAGCTCTCATCAGGTGTTGGAATGTTCCTACAAATGAATGGATTTGAGGTGTCCACTGTGGGGACTCTCTGGAAGTTAATGTCTGTGCGGCTGAACTGGGGACAGATGTGATTGATGTAATCCGGCATACGGCGCAGGATGGTATCGACAATCGCTTCTGCGGAATAACCTCGTTCTGCATTGTCACGGTGGATCTTTTGAATCCACTCAAGGTTTGTGATCGGGACTACACCAACCAGTAGATCGGCGAAAGTGGCTACGTCGTAGTTATCACCTACAACGCCACCATGCAGGCCTTCGTAGAAGAGAACGTCAGTACCGACAGGGATGTCTTCCCAGGGGGTGAACTGGCCGGGCTCAAGTTTGGTGCCTAAGCGGCTGTTATGTTCTGCTGCCTCTTCAGTGCTGTGCAGGTAGTAACGCTTCTGGCCACCACCTGTTTCGCTATAGGTGCGGAAGAGTTCTTCTAACTTGTCGAAGAGATTTGCTTCTGGACCGAAGTGAGAGAAGTTTTCTCCCTTAGCTAAGGCTTCAGCCATAGCTTCCTTCATGGCTGTCCGCTCGAAGCGGTGATAGCTATCCCCCTCCACTACAGCGGGGGTGATGCTCTCTCGGGCAAAGATGTGCTCGAAGGCCCGCTTTACGGTGCTGGTTCCGGCTCCAGAGGAACCTGTAACGGCGACAACCGGGTGACGCTTCGACATCTACGCAGGCAGGACAGGCCTAGAGATTTTGGCAGGTCGCCCGGCAAATTCGTGATATTGGCAACATCGGGTCTTGGTGTACAGGGTTTTAGATCTCTTACAGCGCTTGCAATAACTGTTCCCCCATCGCCTCGCATCCCAGTTGGGTACAGCCCTCGCTGATTAGATCACCTGTACGGAAGCCAGCCTTTAAAACACGGTCTACAGATCGCTCTAGTGCCTTAGCGGCTTCGGATTCTTTCAGGCCGATTCTCAGCATCATTGCTGCTGAAAGAACCATTGCCATTGGATTTGCTAAGTCCTGGCCTGCGATATCAGGGGCGGAGCCATGCACTGGTTCGAAGAGACCAGGACCTTCACTACCAAGGGAGGCGGAGGGCAGCATGCCAATCGAGCCTGTGAGCATGGCAGCTTCGTCACTGAGTATGTCTCCGAATAGGTTGCCGGTGAGAAGCACATCGAACTGGCTTGGGTTGCGAACCAATTGCATGGCGGCATTGTCCACATACATGTGGCTGACTTGTACATCCTCATAACTTTCAGCTAAAGCATCAACCCGATCACGCCAGAGTTGACTCACATCAAGCACATTTGCCTTGTCTACTGAACAAAGCTTTCCGCTGCGTTCGCCAGCGAGCTCGAAAGCGACCTTGGCGATTCGGTCTATTTCGCTTTTGGAGTAGGTCATCGTGTTGAAGGCACGCTCATCCCCATCTGCCTCAACACGTCCTTTTGGTTGGCCGAAATAGATACCGCCGGTCAGCTCTCGCACAACCATCAGATCGACTCCTTCGATCACATTTGCTTTCAAGCTGCTGGCATCAATTAGAGCTGGCAGGATTGTTACTGGTCTGAGGTTCGCGAATAGTTTCATACCCGCGCGCAAGCCCAGTAGACCTGTCTCTGGACGTTCTTCCCTGGGCAGTGCATCAAAGCGGGGGCTGCCGATCGCAGCCAGCAGAACCCCATCACTGGAACGACAAGCCCTCAGGGTGCTTTCTGGCAGTGGCGATCCACTGGCGTCTATAGCAGCACCACCGATGGGGTGCTTTTCAAAGTTGAGCTGGAAACCGTGCTGATTTGATACCTGATCAAGTAATCGTCTTGCTACTGCCGTTATTTCAGGACCAATGCCATCACCAGGCAGCAAAATAATGCGGTGCTGGCGCATGAGTTACTCCAAAATGGCTTGTGCCGTCTGTGAGATTAGCTAGATGTCTCCCGGTTGAGTTTTCGCAGAGTTTTGGCCATTTCAGGCAATTTGTTAAAGGCGGCAGAGCAACGCAACCAGAGGCGATTGGAAATTGCGGGATAGCCACTTACGACCGCCCCAGCTTCAATTTCGCCATGAATGCCGCTCTTCGAGCTAGCAATTGCGCGATCTCCAATTACTGCCCTATTGGCTACTCCAACCTGACCGGCCAGGATTACGCCATCACCGAGGCGGGCACCGCCGGCAATTCCCACCTGTGAGGCCAGAGCACAGTTCTTGCCGGTTGTTACCCCATGGCCAACTTGCACAAGATTGTCGATTTTGGTGCCAGCACCGATGCGGGTTACGCCAACAGATGGGCGATCGATTGTCGAGCCGCAGCCCACTTCCACATCTTCTTCAAGAATTACAAGACCGGTTTGAGGCATTTTGCGCCACCCGTTGGCGGTCGGTACAAAGCCGAATCCTTCTGAGCCAACAACTGCATTCGAGTGCACAACGCAGTGCAAACCAAGTCTGGAACCAGGATGTAGTACTGCATTTGCATGCAGTTCATTTGCTTCACCGATCACAACGTCTTCGTAAATCACAACTCCTGGATGGATAACGCTATTGGCACCGATTTGGCTGCCATTTCCAATAAAGACATGAGCACCAATCGAGATTCCTTCGCCTAGGTCAACTTGATCCCCGATTACAGCTGTTGGGTGAATACCTGTTTTGGGACGTGAGCGTGGATGCAAATGTTCTAGGGCTTCAGCGAATGCAAGGCGAGGATCTTGCAACACTGCCCAGGCCAATCCTCTTTGCTCAGCAATTGCCCTTAGATCATCTTGGGGTGGAAGTAATACAGCACCAACATTGCTTCGGCTTAGCTCTGTTGTTAGTGCATTGCCCTTTTCCAGAAAGCTGAATTGGTCAGGCTCTGCTTGCTCTAGTGAAGCTCCGCCACGGAGTTCGGGATCTCCAGCCAAATGGTGATTTTGCAGGCCAGCGTTTCCTATTTCGAGGGCGGCGATTAACTGGCTGAAATACATATCAAAAAGACTTTCGGCGGATCGTAGGTGCGTTGAGTTGTTTTGTTCGCTTAAGTCACTCGTTGCAGAGAACTAGTACATCTCGATGCACCACTACTGGTGAGCGATTTGTGCTAATCGGTGTCTCAATGGCATCGAGGAGCTCTTTGCTACTGAAGGAACTTAAACCTCGGGCTAGTTCGTTTCCTTCTTGACTAATCAGTCTTACTGGTTGGTTAGCTTCAAAGCTCCCCTCTACTGCCTTTATGCCAACTAGTAGTAGGGAGGCCCCACGGTGCTGAAGGGCATCGCACGCGCCATTATCAAGCTTGAGAGTTCCTAAGGGCCTTAGAGCATGAGCTAACCAGCTCTTGCGATTTCCAAGTGGTTGGGGATGAGGATGAAAGACTGTTCCGCTACGGACGCCTTGCAACAACCCGTCCAGTACTTGAGGATTTCTGCCATCAGCTAAGTGCACTTTGATGCCGCTAGCCGTGGCGATACGGGCTGCAGCAAGTTTTGTGGTCATCCCACCGGTTCCCCATTGACCCCCATCTCCAGCTGCATTTTCAAGAGCTGTTAGTTCTCGTGGATGGTAAACATCTGTAATCGGCTCGGCTGTGGAATCAATGCGTGGGTCACTTGAATAAAGCTGATCTACATCAGTGAGCATGATCAGCTGGTCAGCACCCACAGCAGTTGCAACTAGTGCTGAAAGTGTGTCGTTGTCTCCGTAACGTAATTCCTCTGGCGAGAGGGTGTCGTTTTCATTCACTACAGGCAGGACTCCCCAGTCAAGTAGCTGTTGCAGGGTCCTAGAAGCATTGCGGTAGCGGTGTCTAGATCCAAGGTCGGAGCGGGTTAGCAAAACCTGAGCTACGGCGATGCCACGTCGGCTCATAGAAGCTTCGTAGAGAGCCATTAGCTGACCTTGGCCGATAGCCGCTGCCGCCTGCAGAGAAACAACGTCGAGGGGGCGCTGTCTTAGTCCTAATCGATTGCAACCCAGGCCAACGGCGCCACTGGTTACAAGAAGAACACGGTCTCCCCTGTTGATGCTCTCGGAAAGGCAGGCGCTGTAACTCTCAATTACTTCAGCGGTGGATTTCTGCTCATTGCCTCTTAGAAGGCTTGTTCCGACTTTGATTACCCATAAGTTCATTTCTGCTGTGCCCCTAGCCATCCTGCGAGTTTTTGTTCTAGAAGTTGAACTCGGTTGTTGTTGCAGGGTGAGCCATCAGCACGCAGTGGTCTAACCAAAACTGTGTAGAGACCAAGACGGTTGCCGGCAAGCACATCAGTGAAGATTCGATCACCAACTATCGCGACTTCACTTGGTTCAAATTGCAACTGTTTCATTACCTTGCGAAGTCGGACTCTGCGAGGTTTAGCTGCACTGCAAGTAAAGGGGAGGTCCAGTTGTGTTGCTACTGCACCGATACGTTTTCTAGAGGGGTTGTTGCTGAATAGGTGAAGCAATAGATGGTGTTGCGCTTCTTTTATCCAGGCCTTAACTGGTACTGGTAGTTCTACTTCATGCCCTGGTAATAAGGTGCGATCAACATCTAGTACTAGGGCTTGCATGCCTTGATCCAATAAGTGTTGGATTGGAAGATGGGGCAAGGTCAAGCCTGGATCCCAGTTGGGCTTAAGCCAGTGCTGGGACATTAGATCTATAGCTCCCTATCTTCGAGTTCGACTTCAATTAGTGGTTGAATTTTGTCGAATTCCTCTCCTTCTATCAGGATGGCTTGCCCATCTGTCATGCGTGCTACCACGAAGAAAGGATCTAAAGGGATGTACAGGCCGTATTCCTGCTCTTGAACCATAAAAGTAACAAGAAGTTCGAATGTTTCAGAGTCGTCATCGGCTTCATCTTCCTCTTCCAGTTCGTCTAGATCGGGTTCGTCTAGTTCACCATTCACTGTGAGAGTGACTGCTGAGCGAACAAGAGTGAGGTCGTGTTCTTGCAACACGACATCAGCCACCGAAAGTATCGGTTCATTGCTGGAAATGGTTTCGATCAGTTCAGGATCGTTGCCTTCAATCAGACGGAACAGAGAGACGGGAGTGTCGACCGGAGTGAGTAGGGCGTAGTCCTTGTCATCAAGCGGAATGAGTTGCTCGAGAAAACAGAGCAGATCACGCCCCGCTTTATCTCTTACGAGGACTGTTGGCACCTCGCCATTGATGTTTGGACCAGGGGCAGTCATTGAAGCTGAGGTTGATTGAATCAGGATCCACTATTGCTGTTCAACTTGCTTCCCTGAGGGGTCGCCATGTTGACCGGTTTTAGCTCGGGACCTTCTCGTAACCACTGTACGAGTAGCAAGGCGGCGGCTTCACTATCAAGTTTGCCGCTGCGATCTCCTTGGAGGTTATGGCGTTCAGCTGCAGACCAGCTGCTGCTGTGTTCATTCACCCAGGCCAGGGGTAGCTGAAGAGCCTTTGCAATGCGTTGGCCGTAACGTTCACAGTGGCGTGCTTGTTCTGTGGGCAAGCCTTTTGAATCGAGTGGCAACCCCACTACTAGACCTTCCACTCTGCGGCTTTTGCAGTGTTTATGAAGTGTCTCTATATCTCGATTGAAATCCCCTCTTTGCAGTGCTGGTAGCGGACTTACCGTGATGCCAAGTGGATCGCAGCCTGCTAGGCCGATGCGTTTTCTACCCACATCCAGACTGAGGATGGATCGGGGTCTGGGTTGTGAAGCCGCCATTAATGCCGCCCCAGGCTTGGTGTGGGCAGTGGCGGTTGCTGGGGTTGCAGCCGCCCCAGCATTGATTCCAGTGGTCGTGTTCCTGGAATTAGCTGGTTGCTTGTTTGGCGACGCCAGAGGCTGCGACCGAGTAGTAGCTCTTCGTTACTGCGCTGCCATTTCAGCTGTTCGAGCAGATTATTGAGCGGTTCATCTTCACTGGCAGTAATCAGTCGCAGCCCTTTGGAATTACTAGTGAGCTCGGCAAGAACTTTGGGTAGCGCCGCAGTGAGCCGAGGATCCCAGCAGAGGTCACGTATTAGCTCGACAACTTGCTTTGATCCTGATCCAGGGTGGTTCACCAGGGCTGCAATGGCAGTGATTGTTGCGCCACCTTTGGTGAGCAGAACGCCACTGCCTGTCTGGTTTTGATCTAGGAGATCGTTCCATCGTCGATCAACGATTTGACGGAGATGGCTTGAACCACCTGCATTTTCAAGCGGCCAGAGTAATGCGGCTGTTCTTCGATTTAGCTTGTGCCAACTAAGGTCAATGGGCCAGTTGGGCGTCAATTCGGTTCCCTGAGAGGGAGGATTCCAGCCCTGGAAGAGTTTGAGAGGTTGAAAGCCGAGCTCACGGGTGATTGCTAGTTGATCAGTGTCATTAGCTGGGCAGCGCAATATCCAGCCCTGGGCTCTCTTACTGCCATTTTGGATGGCGATTTTCAGTAGGTCATGACGTACGCATCGCGTACTGAAGTATTGGGGCTCATTTAGAAGTTCCGGCAAGCTCACTGACCAGCAGGTACCACGGCGGTTGTAGGGACGAAACACGATGAAACCGACGGGTTTTTTTTGTTCAAATGCAACTAGGCAGCTTGGTTGTCTTGCTGGTAACAAGCTTGGTAGATACTGCTCAGCATTCGCCAGCCAACCACGCCAAAGCATGCTCTCTAGCCAGAGAACACGCCCTGTGTTTTCGCTGGCATTGAGCAGGGGTAAGTGGCTCGCTTTTAGCGGTTCCACGCGAAGGCGGCTGTTGGATGCCTCGATCACGTCTCGATCACAACCCTTCGTTTAGATCTTATCTAGCTTGATCGTGTATTCCAGCTAGGTCAATTGGGTCGCACCAATACCAGTGGTGTTCGCTCATTGGCATTACCGGCTGGATTCGGACGCAGAGCTCTCTTGAGAAGGGCTTCATCACAACCATGACTAGAAGCCAGAACCTTCACACGGCCGAGATCATTGACATCGACTATTGCCACACTCACTCCTAGTTCAGCGGCGGCTTGTTCGCAGATCTTTGTTGGGTTGAGGGGGCCAAGCACGATTGTTTGGTCGTAGGGAGGTGTTGTGCCTGTGATGTCATCAATTAAGCGAGCCTGTTCCCCGGCGAGTCGGTAAAAGCCACCATTGATACCCACTACCTTCAGGGCCAAACCAGCTGTCCAGGCAATCAGTACCCGAGTAGGCCCTACCAGGTCGATCAGTGTCTGTAGTCCACAAGCTGTAGCAAGACTGCTGGTGGGATGGAATGCACGGCATAGGAGCCGTGCGAGCCATCCAGGCACCACTGTGCTGGGGTGGAGATAGCGCCCTTGCATCACCGCTACTGGTGTTTCCCCGATGGTGAGTACATCTCCAGGACGTAGATGCGCTTTGGCGTAGTGACTTAATACATCAACGGTGTTATCGAGGGTGCCAAGTAAATGGGTTTTTATCGGTAATACTTCACAGCCATCTCCTGAGTGAAAGCTCACTTGAGAAGCAATGAGGGGTTCAGGGCGACGCATTGGTACGAGAACACCCTGACGACATTTCAGCCGACCAAAGGGTCCGTAGTTCACCCAGTGCACGTCAACCCAAATACTGTCTGTAGTGGTCTGTATATCTATGCTTTCGTTGCTCTGCAGCTGCACAGTTACTTGCACTCTTGTGCTCTTGTGACCTTTGACGATATATGCAGTCCAGTAACCATCTTTGCGAGAGTTGTCGCTCTGAGAACAAGGTTCCGCGGATTCATCTGGATGATGTGGGGTGATCTTTGTGCTTACGTTGAGTTGGCTTAGATCATCTTTGCCAAGCAACACAGGCTCGATTTTCAGTTCAGGAACCATCACTTCCATTCGTGGGTGTGGGTTGCTGATTTCCAGCCAGAGCTCTATGTCCAGAGCTGATTTGCTTTGCTTGACTTTGTAATCAAGAGCCTTCAGTCGTAGAGGGGAAGAGGGCCTCAGGCGATGACGCAATTCGAGCAAGGTCACGCCAACCCCCACTATTAGTAAGAGCTCAAGCAGGAGGGTAGGCATTTAGAGCAGCCGGCCTCTGGACCGGGGAACCTGGCGCGCAGCGTAAAGCGTGAGTGGGGCCATGCCTGCGCCTTAGCAGCTCATTCTTTGACCATAAAGCTGTTGTATTCATTGAAACTGTCGATTTTGAGAGAATCAGTTGGTTTGCTGATGCCTGTTTCAGCACTGATCACATCATTGATTTCATCGAGTGATACTTGGCCCTCTTGATCGAGCAGGATTTTGCCTTGACCATCTATCACCACAACTTGAGGGATATGTCCATGCCAGTAATAGGCAACCTTTTGGGGATCGTTGTTAGGTCTTCCTTGAATTTCGTCTGTGGTGATGGGGATTAGATCAATAGCATTTCCCCAGATCAATTGAATTGCAGATATCACTGGCGAATAGGCCTTGCTTATGGCGCTGTCATCGAGGTAGAAGGCGATTACGCTTGTTCGCTTCTGTCTAAGGGCTTCGGAGAGACTGGGGCCTTGCCCGTAACCCAATGAACCGTTGCCTGCATAGATAGGAAAGATGTTGCCGTCATAAGTGTCGTCATCACGGGTGGCATTGGCTGGGGTAACCATCAGAAGAATGGTCAGACCCAAGCTCAAGAGGGCTTTGAGCAGATGGGTCATGGGTAGTTCGCGGAGAAATTTAATGCTTATTTTGGGGGTTGATGGACTCGAGGTTGCAGGGACTAGCCACCTCTAAGGCTGCGACCCATCCCCTGCGCGATGCCACGTCCGACTAGACCTATGGCACGGCCTAATACCTGAGTAAGTACAACTACCATGAGGTCGCCGATGCGTTTTATCAGGGCCTGCATTGAGGGTGCCAGAGCATCGCGGGCTTCTAACAAAAGAGCCACTTGTTGTTGCAACCAACCAAGCTGGCCAAGTTCCTCGTCGCGGGGTTCGGTGAGCAGCATTGGCTTGATACTGCCGCCTCGCAGGCTATAGATGAGTCGCTTGCTTTCGTAGAGCTGTATTGGTCGTTCTATCCAGTTTTGCCAGCGCGCCTGACTATTTAGTTGATTACGCAGTCGCTCAAGTTCTCTGGTGGAGATCAAGTGCTGGTTAAGTAGGAATCTGCGTAATTCTGGCCATTCCGCGCAGGCTTCGAGGACTTCGGCGCTTATCAGCTCAGCGGTTCTTACCAGCCAGTTACTTACTAGTGTTTCTAGTTCCAGTAATGCACGTGGGGCATCAGCCGGCAGTAGCTGACCTTCAACAAGCACCGGCCTATCAAAAAGTAACGGCGCGAGCATGCGTTGAGGATCGGGCAACTCTTGATCTGTTCCGTGCAGGTCTGCAGTGGCAAGCAGGTGGTCCGCTACAAGAGTGAGTTCACCGTTTCTTGGCATTCTCACGTAGTTGCCAGCCATGGTTCGCAGGGCTTGCTCACGTAGTTCAGATTCAAGTGCTTGCCAGGAGTCAATTAGTGGTGGATCAGAGCTGTTGGCTTGGCGTAGCCGTTGCATTACTTGATCTAATTGGTTCAAAAGTGAAAGCAGAAGATCACGACGCCTCTCGGGGTTAAGGCCTTCTATTGCTAGGAGGCCACCGGTAGCATTTTTCAAGCCACCCTCTACGGCCTCGCTGAGACGCTCGCGGATGGCATCCCATACCGCTGCGGCGTTTCGCTCTCGCAGGCAGATCAAGGTTCCAGTGCTTTCTGATGAGATCCGTCTTGAGAAGCTTGGATTTAAGTTTTCTGTCGTTGCTGGATATTTACCAGGGACAGCTCCATCAAATCCCATTTGCAGCGGACCCCACATCCAGAACAATAGATTTCTTGCGCTGTGGAGTTCTCGCTGTCGCCCTTCTATCAACAAACGCAATAGCTCATTTTGTGGTGGTGGGTTGAGTATTGCCTCGATCAATCTCAGGTCATTGTCTATCTGTTGTAGACCACTTACCAATAACCATTGTCCCAAACCCATAGTGGCCTGGGGAATAGTGCTCTTAGATGTAGGGGCTGTATTCAATCTGACAACTCTGCCACCTCCACAAAGAGTTGTGATGGCTTCTCGCAATGTGACCAGATCGGGGTCTTGAAGCAGGCCGGGACAATCGAGGGTTAGCAGCTCGCTTGCATTGAGGCGAAGCTGGGCAGGAAGTAAAAGCATTACTGGAGCAGGCTGCCAATTCTCTTGAAGTCGCTTTAGTTCAAGCTGCAACGTACCTATAGCTTCAAGACTCTCTAGAGACCAGATAACTAGGGCCGGGTGACGGCTCAATTGGTCACTACTAAGCATCACCTCAAGATTTGGCTCTGCATTTGTGAGCTGCAGCGCTAAGGATTCACCGAGTAGATCGGGGGCCAGCAGCAGGATCTGGGTTGATTTGCTGTCCGCCAAATTCTCTTATGCATAAGGCTTATCTGCTCAAGGTAACGAGTGATAAGCCAATACTCCAGTCCAGTTCGCTGCTTATGTTTTTAGTGCTTGTTATTAATTGTTGGCTCACCGCTTAATTGCAGTGTGTAGGACTTAATGCAATAGCCAGTGGTGGCCTCAATTTGAGAGAGCAGATCTTCAGGTAGCTCTACGTCTAGGTCTGTGATTTTGCCAGTTTCAAGACAGGTTAGGTGGCTGTGTGGATCGCTTCTGTAGCTATAGAGGCGACCGTTTGCGCGGTCGAGACATTCGATCACGCCAGCTGATTGAAGTGCCTCCAAGTTTTGATAGATGGAAGTGTGACCAATGGTTCGACCAGAGGCATTGAGTTTCTGAAAGATATCGCGGGCACTGAGATGAGTGGCTTCTGACCAGAGGAGGTCAAGCACCATGCGTCTTTGGCGGCTTAAACGCATTCCAAGCCTTCGGCAGCGTTCGAAGGCTCCATGCACTCCATCGCTATCGCGTTCACCACTTGAGCCGCTGATATTGGGAGCGGTGTTCGTCACAACTGAGGTGGCAATGACTTCAATTTACGGCTCTAACAAGAGCAGGCTCGGCATACACCTCTAATTGCTCACGCTAGGAGTGTTTTGTTGCTTGGAGGGTCTTGAAGTCGTCCATCGCCAATGGCTTGTGTTGCTTCTCTTAGATCAACTGCTCCGTCGTAGAGAGCTCTGCCAACGATTACACCTGTTACTCCATACGGTTCAAGACTTAGCAGGCTGAGTAGATCTGCCATGCAACCCACTCCCCCTGAAGCGATTACAGGAACCTTGCTGGCGTTTGCCATCGTGCGCAGGGCCTCTAGGTTCGGCCCTTCCAGGGTGCCGTCGGTTGCAATGTCTGTACTAATGATTGCGGCTATGCCTGCATGATTGAATTCTTCCGCTAGATCTGTGGCATATCTATCGCTTTGGCTTGTCCAACCTCGCGTAGCCACTTTGCCGTTTTTGGCATCGATTCCGACGACGACTCGGCCGGGATTCTTTTGGGCCAGTTGCCTTACTAGTTGAGGCTGTTCGATCGCTACGGTCCCGAGGATTACTCGCTCAAGACCAAAGTCGAGTAGTTCTTCAGCTCGTTCTAGGGTGCGCACACCACCACCTAACTGCACAGGGATATTCAGGGCAGCAGTGATTGCTCGAACGCTTGAATCGTTAACCGGTTCACCAGATTTGGCACCATCGAGATCTACTAGATGTAAGCGAGAGGCACCTTGTTGTTGCCAGTCAAGGGCCTGAGCGACAGGGTCTTCGTTGAAGCGAGTTACCTTCTCGTAGTCCCCTTGGTGCAGTCGCACGCATGTTCCGTTCAGTAGGTCTATTGCCGGGATGATTTCCATAGATGGCTGGAACGTTTCCGAAGTCGTCCATCCTGAAGGGTAAAGGGGCCTTCAGTTGCCGATTGATCGCGCTTCAATAGGCCCGATTGGTTGTTATGCGTTTTGAAGATTTTGATAATGGGTGGAACCCGATTTGTCGGGAAACCCCTGGTTGCTCGCCTTCAGGCCCAGGGTCATGCACTCACTTTGTTCACGCGTGGTTTCCTCGCCGCACCTGATGGTGTGGAGCATCTCATTGGAGATCGCACCACATCAGAAGGGATGAATTCACTTCATGGCCGTAGTTTCGATGTCATTGTCGATAGCTCCGGCCGCAAGCTTGAGGACACACAGCAGCTGATTACTCATACGGGTGCACCGAATCACCGATTCGTATACGTAAGTTCCGCTGGTGTTTATGCCGCTAGCGAGCAATGGCCTCTAGATGAGGAGAGTTCTATTGATCCG
The DNA here is from genome assembly GCA_913047395.1 of uncultured cyanobacterium. Taxonomy (GTDB): domain Bacteria; phylum Cyanobacteriota; class Cyanobacteriia; order PCC-6307; family Cyanobiaceae; genus Prochlorococcus. The sequence goes on along the minus strand of CAJWUF010000001.1, from coordinate 10,793 downwards.
GCCAGTCGTCATTTTGGCAAGGCTCAGACTGAATCTTGGTTAAGTCAGCAGGGAATTCCCTTTACCAGTTTTCGACCTACATATATTTATGGTCCCGGCAACTACAACCCGATCGAAAGGTGGTTTTTCGATCGTATCGTTCATGATCGGCCGATTCCCATACCCGGAGATGGCACCACCATTACCCAGTTGGGTCATGTGGTTGACCTCGCAGAAGCGATGACTCGTTCACTGGAAGTTGAAACAGCAACAAATCGGATTTACAACTGTTCCGGCAAGCTAGGCATCACGTTTAAAGGGCTCATCAGCTCCGCTGCTAGAGCTTGTGGCAGGGATCCGCAATCGGTTGAGCTTTGTTCTTTTGATATTTCTGCCCTTGATCCCAAAGCTCGTAAAGCCTTCCCGTTGAGGCTTAGTCATTTCTTCACCGACATCACAAGGGTGCAACGAGAGTTGGCCTGGCAGCCTCGCTTTGACCTCGAGACAGGTTTGATGGATAGCTACAGCAACGATTACCTCATCAAGCCAACGGCTGAACCGGATTTCAGTGGGGATAAGGCTCTGATCGGGGTTTGATGTATGCCACAGCGGAGCTAAGGGCCAGGATCAGCGATGGCCAGAACAGCCACCAGCCCATTTGCTGCAGTTGATGGCACAGGTTGGTACTTCCCCAGCTTGGTGGCCATAGCAAGAGCAGCACGCTGAGGAATTGCAGGATCGTTTTTGCTTTGCCCCCCCAAGATGCAGGGCCTCCTGATGAGGCCTGAGCACGCCATCCAGAAACAAGTAATTCTCTAGCTAGTAGGAGCCAGATCGACCAGAGCGGTAAGACATTTGTGCTAGCTAGCCAGATAATCGGTGCTGCAAGCAAAAGTTTGTCGGCGAGGGGATCAAGACGAGCTCCCCAACTGCTGCCCCCTCCAGCTCGCCTCGCCAGCCAACCATCGACTACATCGCTTAGTGCCGCTAGCAGCAATAGCAGCCAAGCTAGGGAGAGCCATCCCACCTGTAAGGCCAGCATCAGCGGCAAGCCAGCCACAGCACGTCCAATTGTTAGTGCATCAGCAAAGTTCCTCAGTGATGATTGAGCTCTTTGGCGGGATTGTGCGATCACAGGATCAGAATGGAAGAACTTGCGTGTGATTCATGGTGCTCCAGCAGACGGTTAAAGATGTCATGTCCAAGCCTGTGATCACTGTCCTGCCTGCAACGTCATTGCAGGAGGCTGTTCAATTGCTCACTGATCAACACATCAGTGGCCTGCCAGTAGTTAACGATGAAGGTCAGCTGGTTGGGGAACTCACTGAACAAGATCTGATGGTGCGTGAAAGCGGTGTTGATGCAGGACCATACGTTTTGCTGCTAGATAGCGTGATTTATTTGCGTAACCCCCTGAACTGGGACAAGCAGGTTCATCAGGTTCTAGGAACGAGCGTCAACGATCTAATGCGCAGTGAAACTCATAGCTGTAAGGAGACATTGCCACTTGCAAGGGCCGCCGCCATGCTTCACGATCGCAGCACCCAAAGGATTTTTGTTATTGATGAGCAGCGCAAACCAGTTGGGGTAATTACTCGGGGTGATGTAGTTAGGGCATTAGCAAGGCATGGTGGTTAGTTTCTTTTTATTTGCCTCATGTTTAACGAGCTCAACTTGATTCAGTTAAGACGGAATCAAGTTGAGTGCATAAGGGCTGAAATTCAACGAGTTTTTAGCCCTTAGTTGATTTGCTCCGCATCAGATATCGACAATGGTGGTGGTGGCAAAACTGGTGGCGGTGGTGCACCGATAAGTCGGGGTGAGTCCAGCTCAGTCAGCTTTTGATCTATAGCATCATCCTTAGGGTTGGCTTTGGGGTCCACAGGGAGTGTCTCCCCTTCACGGAGCATCAGAGGCGGAGGCAGGTCAGGGGGCAGAGTATGGGCTGCCTCAAGTTCCTGTTTTGATGGAACTTCCTCTTCAAGGTTTGTCGGTGAGCCAAAGGTTCCTGACTGCTCAAGTAGTACAAGAGGATCAGATGTGATTGGCGGTTCCCGTAGCGGAGCTCGATCACTGTTGCGAGCTTGATAGGTGCTTTGGCTCTCAGTTGGGCTGAGGTTGCTGGGTGTTGGAGCCCAGATCAATCTGGCAATGGGCTCCACACCTTGCTCAATCAAACGATTTAGTCCGGCCAGGGCACGGTCGAACAGTCTTCCCCCTAGTTGCTGTCCACAATCAATAGCTCCATTGCAGTCTTCAGCCCCGCTAATCCTTGGGGTTAATGAGGTCATCAGATTGCCCTTTAGCGGCAAGCGGCGTTCACTCAGTCTCAACATGTAGGGAACATGCACGAAGCTGGTTGCCCCACCGCTAATCCAGTTGGCATCTTCTTCTGTAAAACCTTTAGTTCCAGGAATGATGAAGCGACTTTTGGAGGCATGGTCTGGCATGTAGGCAGCCACAAGACCACGACTGCGGGCTAGATGCTTACTTTGTTCGAGAGTTAACCCGTCGCGGCTCATAAGCACCTCAACGCGGCCGTCTTCTCTTAGGCCCATGATCATCCTGATGCGGGGAAGGTAGTAGCGGATCCGCTGGCCCATGCTGATGCTGTAAGCCCCTTTGTAGCTCGCAGGGGGTGCTTCTAGATCGTTGTAGATGCTGTGTAGACCACCGATAAAGGTGTCGTAATTGGAGGCACGTTCGGGCGTTAGTTCTCCATAGCTGAAGTCCACGCTGCCGTTGTGGCGAATGCCCAGATAAGCGCGTTGGATGGAGGCGCTGCGGTTGCGGCCACGCCATACAAGTTGACCAAGTTTGAGGTCACCAAGTGGAACGGTGACCTCTTTGCTGCCATCGTCTACATGACGCTCATACATTGGTCCGGAGACATATGCCAGTGCAGCGCTGTCCTGGAAGGCCTCTTGTTCTCTGTCCCAGCCTTCAAGAAGACCGAATTTTACGCTTCGTGGATCGAAATCGAGCGCGTAGACCTCGTCGTTGGGTATATAGCGGAATGGCGAAGGTAACTCTGCTCTTGAGTCATCTGCGCCACTTTGAATAGGTCTTATGCGTTGGGGGGTTTCCGGTGCTAGAGCCACAAGCCCAGCAAACACTGTGATTGGCAGAGCCATCACTAACAATCTTTTAGATAGCAAAGATCGCTTCGGCTTTGCCCGCCTCCGCCGTCTCCGCCGCCTTGGCGGGGAAGCTTTACTGCCAGGCTGTCTCAGAGAAGCTGTCTTTGCTTTGGATGTAGCCGTAGCGGTTTGGTGCAAGAAGGGATGGCTGCCTTAGCTACCAGCAAATTCCGCTAAAGTTCACTGCAAACATGCCCTCTCGTCAACCACCTGGGTCAAATTAACCTCTGTTTAACAGCCCTTTATAAATCTTGAACCATATATCTCGCCATTGAATACAAGCCTGTTCAATGCAAAAAAGGACAACTTCTTTTAGCTTAATATGCTTGCCATGACTGAATTCTGAGCGATTCGCAAACTTATTTCTATCGCTCGCGCATGAGCTTAAATCTCTGCATACCTTGTTTATTCATATTCTTATAAGTTTTGTTTAACTGGTAATCAGGATTTAACCCTTTTGCATGTCGTTGGAATTGATTAATATTTCTGATCTACGTGTTTTGCTAAAGGCATTCTTGCTTAGAGAGTCCATTGGTATTTAGTAGGCTTGGGTATGGTTTGAGAGTTTTTAGGCCATTGCAAATGGAGACAGCAAATACCTTCTTGTAGGTTTTTGATGCGAACCTTTGGAGGACCCTTTGATTCATTTCGCTTAGATGACTGTTCTATTGGTTAGTACCCTCGTCGGATCTGTTGTGGCAATGTTTTTGATAGTGCGTCGCCTAGAGCAGAAATAGGTTTAAATTTCTTGCGTCTATCAAGGCTTACTTCCTACACGGCCATTGCACTACTTTTTGTCTTAGTGGTATCTGCTTAAGTCTCTCCTAGGTGAGATTGGCCTCTATTACAGCCTGGAAGCGGAAGGTCACTAGATCTTGACCTTGAGCAAAACAGGATTTTGCCAACACCTTTGCCTATACCTGTGGCAGCCTTGGCTGAGGTTGGCTTTGCAAATTTTGCTACGGAGATTATTTACAGGTATGGATATAAAAAAAAGGTTCATAACAGCTGCCTTGTTGGTTATGGCTATACCTTCTCTTGCCCAGGCAAGGGTTTTAAGGGTTGGAGTGAGTGGCTCGCCGCCGTTTGTAGAGAAGAACGGTGAGCTTTATGAGGGTATAAGTGTTGAGGTTTGGCGTCAGATTGCGGCGGCGAGAGAACTCGATTACAGATTCATTCTTCAACCCAACACAGACTTGAATGTAAAAGCTGTCGCGAATGGAAGGCTGGATTTGGCTATCGGCCCCATCAGCATTACACCGGATCGGATGGCCAATAGTGAGATTGTATTTACTCAGCCTTATTTTTTTGCAGAGCAGGGTTTATTGCTGCCTACGGAACCACCTCAACTTTGGACGCGTATCAAGCCTCTTTTTGGACTGGCGGCATTGTCTTCATTGGCTTTTTTGTTGATTTCTATTTTTGCCGTTGGCAATTTGATTTGGCTTGTAGAGCGGCGACATAATCCCGATCATTTCCCTCGGCAATACCTTAAGGGCGTGGCGAATGGAACTTGGTTTGCATTAGTAACGCTTACAACAGTTGGCTATGGAGATCGAGCACCTTTGACCCAAGCAGGACGTGCTATAGCAGGTGCATGGATGGTAATTTCTTTAGTTACTGTTTCAACAATTACAGCAGGATTGGCATCGGCATTTACGATCTCTCTCTCTAAATCTCAATCATCTGGTATCACGAAGCCAGCGCATTTGGATGGCAAGTTGATGGCCGTAGTTTCAGGCACCTCAAGTGAATTTCTAGCAAGGCGTTATGGTGCTAGGTCGTTGCCAGCGCCAACGCTTGGAGATGCTGCAAATCTAGTTAAGCAGGGTGATGCCTCGGGAATGATATTCGACACCCCAGCATTAAACTATTATTTGAAACATAACCCAGACAAAACGCTTTCAATAGCACCATTCCCTCTATCATTAACTACCTACGGATTTGTACTCCCTAAGAATAGTAAGCTTACGCGTATGATTGATATTGAATTGCTTAGGCTTTTTGCTTCAGGGAGGATGGAAACTATAGAAAATGGTATATTAAAATAGGAACTTTATTCTTGATGCTTAATTAACTTTGCAATTCACAGCGTAGAACTGCTAATGCTTCATTTGGTAATCCTAGAAAATGATCTAACCAAGTAGCTCCACTCGGTTTAACAGTGGCCAATCCAACAAGAACGGCGCTGCCATCTGCTCTAAGGGCTTGACCTTTTTCGTAGTGGCGCTGGCTTTGTACGGTGCCACTGCTCAGGCAGGTGTCAATAATCAGTGGAGGAGCTGTGAGCAAACTGCCCACTCGGAAACGGAAATGTGCTTTAAATTCCAACGATATCGATCCACTTGCTGGTGCCAGAGTTCCCTCGAGCTTTTGAGAATCAATAGTTATTTCTAGGCCTGGCGGCAACGGTAAGCCAAGTAGCTTTGTGGTCCGCCAGTTCAGAGCAGGAATATTCAGAGTATTTGGATCAAAGCAAAGACTTTGCACTCCCTCATGGCTTGAAGGCCCAAGATAGCCATTGCCGCCACCTCCTCTTGCGTCATAGCTAAAGGTGGGATATGCGCCAATGGCTAGGCGACATCCCTGTTGACTTTTTAGCTGCATAGTGGAGTACAACTTGATTGCAAGTGCTATCAACATGCTTAGCTGAGGTTAAGAATGGAAGTGGTCAGATGAGCTGAAAAAAACAAGAAAGTTTGTGTTTGCAACGGCCACTTGTAGATATGATTTTCATTTGGTGCCTAATTTGGCAGTCTTACATTTGAGAGCTTCGCCTATATATAGCTATGTTGTTGCAAATATGTTTATTGCAGACACTGCTCATAAGGTGATTAGTAATTCATGGTATTTATTTTGCCTCTTAATGTTCATAGTGGCAAGGAATAGTCGTCCTTGTCATTTATTTATCTTTCTAGAGTTGTTATTGCGTCTGCATTAATGCTGCATCAATACTCGCCATGCATAGCCGGCCGCTGAGCTGTTAACCGTCCAGCTGACGATGACGACGCAAGCCATCTTCTATTAGGAATGATGCAAGGCTGCTGCAGCTGCGGCTTTCGGCAAGGGCATGCTGCTTGAGCCTGTTCATCAATCCTGCAGGAAGGGTGACATTGAGGCGTTCTGATTCAGCAGAATCTGCCACCATTGCAGCACTAGGTGCTTCTTGAGGCGACCGTTGGTGTTCTTGCAGTTTGTTCATTGGGTTCTGCAATTACGACACATTGACGGATGAGATTGAGCCGGAATCTCAACAATAACCTGCCTTTCGTGGCCCCAGCTCAATATGGCTTTTGCGAGTCGTTTATAAATCAGATCACAAGATCCCCTTTTAGCGTTGACCTATTAATCTGTCTTTTACTCGAGTAGAGCTCCATGCGGTCGTTGCCATTGAAGCTTGCTCCAGGCAGCGATCTTCGTGGAAGCCTTCAGCAAATGGCTCAGGAGCAGAACAGATCAGGTTTCGTGCTTGGTGTGGTTGGCAATCTTTCGCGTGCAGTCTTTCAGTGCCCTGGCCAGCCCGAACCAACTGTGCACGAGGGAAATTTGGAGATCATCACTCTTAATGGCACGGTTTCACCAAATGATGTGCATCTGCATCTAAGCCTCTCTGATAGCGCATGTCAGGTTTGGGGTGGTCATCTTGAAGTCGGCACTGTTGTGCTTAAGGGAGCGGATCTGTTGGTGGGATTTTTGGAACAATCTCTCCCTGAGGAATGTTTAGATTCTTCCTTGACACCAAGGATTGAGATTGCTGTATTGCCTAGTTGTCCTTGGTCTACTAGAGCTTTAAGAATGCTTAGCTCACTGGCAATTCCACACACCATTACGACTATCGACGGCGATGACTCCTTCAAGGAGATTAATCAACGTAGTCAGCTCAAAACATTCCCTCAAGTTTTTATCGATGGGGAGTTGATTGGCGGTTATGACGAACTCTCAGAGCTAAAGGCTTCTGGTCATCTTGAGGAAATGCGATGAGTAGTGATCAAGAAAAATTGGTATCTACAGACTTCTGGAGCGAAAAACCACCTTGGTGCCAGCCCTGGAGCATCTTGCTCACAGGAATAGGCTTGCTGGCAATCAGTTGGTGGTGCCTCCATCTCCTTTGGTTTACGACCCTCCTTGGCTTAGGCGTTTTCGGTTGGTGGGGTTTGTTTTTAGTGATCGCTCCATTGGCCTATCGCCAGCAGATCCAGCAGCAGGGTTTAGAGCAGGATCAAGTTTCATCCTGATAGGTCTATATATTTGGGCGTCAAAGCTCACCATTGGGCAAAATCTTGTATAGAGATCGGCAATGCCGAATATCTGGATAATCGCTCTATGGCCTCGCTTTTGAAGATTCGGCCGCTGCAGCGTAATGACATACCAACAGTTACGCAGTGGGCCAGAGCTGAGGGTTTTGCACCTGGAGTTGGTGATGTAAGTATTTATCGACATACAGATCGTCAGGGTCTTTGGGTGGGTTGGTTAGGTAGCAAGCCAGTCGGTTGCATCGCCGGAGTCCGCTACAACGCTGCCTATGGGTTTATCGGATTGTTCTTAGTAATTCCAGAGCATCGTGGTCATGGTTATGGAGTTGAGTTATGGCAACACGCCCTTGAGCATCTTGCTGATCTTCCTTGCGTTGGCCTGGAAGCGGCTAGCGAGCGTGTTAGTGATTACGAAGGTTGGGGTTTTGCTCCCGCGTCAACTACTACTCGTTGGCAAAGGATTTGCAATGGCGATCTATTAGTTGAGAGTGAGTCTTCCAATTGTTGTGGATTTCAACTGCTTGAGGGAGGCTCTATACCGGCTATGGCCGTTCAGAGTTACGACGCTATGCGCGAACCAAGCCCTAGGCCACACTTCCTCGCCGATTGGCTTGAGCATCCTGCTGGCAATGTTTTGGCTTTGGTGGATGACAAAAATTCATGCCATGGCTTTGGAAGGATCCGACCTTGTCTATTACGTGATGGACAAGGCTGGCGGATAGGGCCCTTATTGGCTGATAGCCCGCAATTGGCAGAGTTGTTACTTCGGCGCCTGATTCAAAGCCACCCAGGAGTAGTGCTCTTGGATGCTCCTGGGGGTAACTCTCTTTCTGCACCCCTTTTTAAGAGGCTTGGTTTTAGTGCTGTCTCTGAGACCCTGCGAATGTATCGAGGTGAACAGCCTGGTATTTCTCTGTCTGAAGTTTATGGACTGGCCTGTTTGGAGCTGGGCTGAAAAAGAAAAAAGCAGCCAAGAAGGTTTGGGACCTTACTTGGCTGCTGGATTCTAATGATGTTTTTTGTTGTTTTTTAATTACCAACCGCTGCTTGACATCGATTCGACATAGGCAGCTACATCTGCGATATCAGCTGCGCTAAGCACATCACCAAAAGCAGGCATAGGTGCCTTGCCGTTAGTTACTTGAGCAGCAATTGCTGCTTCATGACCTGAGCCGTAGTTGGTCAAATAGGCCTCTAGGTCTGCTTTCTGAAGAGTTCTATCTGGATTGAGTGTATTTCCTCCTCCAGCGTGGCAAACAGCACAAGTATTAGAGAACACCTGGCCTCCATGGGCCGTATCGGCAGCCATCACCCAAGCTGGCGCAGCCAGGAAAATGGTAAAAGCAAAAAGGGCGGAAAGTAGCCTACGCATCAGGAGCAGGTATCAACGCTCACAATTATTTAGTTCGCCGGAGCTTTATTGTGTCTTCTTGGCGCAAGCTGTCATCTTTTCAAATAATTACCCGAAGCCCTTGCCTAATTGATCGTTTGAGCTCAATTGCAGCAGAGCTGTGTCAGCAGAGCGCCACAAAAGTCTTTTTCTTGGTGGCTGTTTTATCGCTTGGATCAATCAAGGACTAAGAACTGAGCGAGCAAGTCCAGCATCTTCTACCCAACCATCTCAAGGTGTTCGAATAATCATGATCTTTTGATCAATTGGCGGATTTTGCCCAATAAGCACCTTTCCTCCTCTAGTTATGGGTGGCCGAATTTGCTGCAGGCTGCTCATGACCTTCTCCACGAAGGCCCTTCTGTTCGCATCACTAATGGCTCTAAGTGTTGGGATCAGTTCTTGCAGCACTTCAAGTTCTTCAGGCCGTCTCAGCGGAGCAGGTGCCACATTCCCTGCAAAGATCTATACCCGCTGGTTTTCTGATCTCGCCCAGACTGGTGGCCCTCAGGTCAACTATCAGGCTGTAGGTTCCGGCTCTGGAAGAAAAGCATTCATTGATCAGACCGTGAATTTCGCTGCCTCTGACGATCCGATGCAGCAAGAAGATATTGAGAAGGTCAAGCGGGGTCTGGTTCAAATTCCGATGGTCGGAGGCACGATTGCCTTTGGTTACAACTGGAATTGTGACTTGAAGTTGACCCAAAAGCAGGCAGTCCAAGTAGCTCTCGGCAAGATTACGAATTGGGATCAGTTGAATTGCCCCGCAGGAAAAATCACATGGGTGCATCGATCTGATGGCTCTGGCACGACCAAGGCATTTACTAATTCCATGCAAGCCTTTTCTAAGCAGTGGACCCTTGGCACTGGGAAATCAGTTGAATGGCCCGCTGGTGTTGGAGCCAAAGGGAATTCAGGTGTTGCTGGTGTGATTACAAATACACCAGGAGCTATCGGATATGTGAACCAGTCATATGTCAAAGGAAAGGTCAAAGCAGCTGCTCTTCAGAATCTCTCTGGGGAGTTCCATACTCCAAATGTGGAAACTGGATCGGCGGCTCTTAATGGAATTCAGCTTGATGCCAATCTTGCTGGTACAAACCCCAATCCAAAAGTTAAAGGGGCTTACCCGATTGCAACTCTTACTTGGCTGTTGGCTTACAAAACAGGTAACGAAACTAATCTCGATGCTCTCAAAAAAAGTTTTGATTACATGCTGAGTGATGAGGCACAAGCACAGGCCGATGGCTTGGGTTTCGTACCCCTTCAAGGTGAGATCCTTGAAAAGTCTCGTGCTGCTATTAGTAAGGTTGACAAATGATCACAATACAGCCCAGCATTGACTTTGCCCTTTTCTCAACGGTTGAAGCTGATTGCATCATTAGCGAGAAAACTGAAGATATCTTAAATGCAGAATACATTGATATCTCTATTTGTAGAGACGCTGCATGTTTTTACGTAATTTATATTGTAGAGGTGTTTGGAATTTTTGATATTATTGGATTAGGATTTCTTAAAAGTTACTTGTTGTCAAATTACAGGCAATCTTTAATTAATATACTTCTTACAAGTATTTGTCTGCACAAATTCGTTTCCGAGCCAAAACTATGATCTTTATTGGTCGTGAACTTGCGCTGTTCCTTCTACTCATTCTCTTGCAGCTCTCCATTTCTCAGCCAGCCACGGCTTGCTCTCAGGGTATGACTTGGGGCATGGACATTTCAGCCGTTGAGCAGCAGTTGGGTGTCTCACTTGAAGGGATTGATAAGGCTTCTGAGCAGAAACTATTTGAGGCTCATGACTTACAGATCGGACGTTTGCCAGTTTCAAGGTTACGTTTGCATTTTGCTGAGACCAAGGGACTACAGCATCTTGCCTATGAACTTGATCCTGAGGCCATGACAGAAGTGTTGGCTGGCTTGCGTCATCGATATGGCCCACCTGTGAGTACAACTCTGGATGATTCAGCTCGTGGCTCTAAGCAACAATGGATATGGCATACCGGAGATGATGTGATTACAGCAATAAGTA